>CAMEUL010000001.1 GCA_945938205.1 uncultured Traorella sp.
TTTTTGATCTGAAAGAGAAATTCAAGGTAACCATTATTCTGATTGAACATGACATGTCCTTAGTCATGAGTATTTGTGAGCGTATTTATGTTTTAGATTATGGGAAATGCATCGCGAATGGGACACCAGATGAAATCAAGAAGAATCCTCGTGTGATCGAGGCTTATCTTGGGGAGGAAATCTGATGCTGGAAATAAAGAATCTGAATGTATGGCGTGATTCAGGCATTGAAAGGGGTCGATCTGGAAGTAAAAGACGGTGAAATCGTATCTCTGATCGGTGCCAATGGTGCAGGAAAAACAACCCTGCTTCATGCTATCAGCGGGATCCTGAAAATCAGTGACGGAAGTATTATTTTAGATGGCAAAGAACTCACCAAAACAAGTGCTAAGCAAATTGTGAAATCAGGTATCACGCAGGTTCCGGAAGGAAGAAGAATTTTCTCAGGAATGAGCGTCTATGAGAATCTTTTAATGGGTGCTTATTTAAGAAAAGATAAAAATCAGATCAAACAGGATCTGGAAGATATTTATCAGCGTTTTCCTATCTTAAAAGAAAGAAAGAATCAGGATGCTTCCACTCTTTCAGGTGGTGAACAGCAGATGCTTGCCATGGGCAGAGCATTGATGGCAAAACCAAAAATATTGCTTTTGGATGAACCAAGCATGGGGCTGGCACCAATTCTTGTGAAAGAAATCTTTAAAATCATTCAGGATATCAATGCATCCGGAACGACTATTCTTTTAGTAGAACAAAATGCGCGTATGGCGCTTTCGATCGCCCACCGTGCCTATGTTCTGGAAAATGGAAAAATCGTACTGAGCGGAACAGGTAAAGAACTCAGTGAAAGTGAAGATATACAGAAAGCGTATCTTGGAGGTTAAGGTATGTACGTAAAAAACGAAATGACAAAAAATCCGATTACTATTGAAGCCAGTGATACTATATCAAAAGCTGCAGATCTTATGAGTGAAAACAATTTGCACCGTTTACCAGTCATGAAACAGGGAAAACTGGTTGGGTTGGTAACCAAAGGACTGATTACTTCTAAAGGTGTCGGAGGAGCCACAAGCTTAAGTGTTTTTGAACTTAATTATTTGTTGAACAGAACCAGTGTAGATACGGTGATGATCAAATTGAAGGATCTGGTGTCTATTTCATCGGACAAGCTTCTTGAAGAAGCAGCGAGTGTTATGTTGGCTCATGACATTGGTTGTCTGCCGGTTGTTGATAACGGAGAACTGGTGGGCATTCTGACCCAGAACGATCTATTCCGCGCCTTTTTAGGCATTCTTGGATATAATCGTAAAGGATCTCGAATTGATGTAAGAGTACCTGATACTCTGGGCATTCTTGGAGAAGTGAGCAAGGTTTTTGTGAAAAACAATGCCAATATCAAGAATTTTACGGTATATAGAGAAAATAATGACCAGACAGCAGATCTGATCCTTCAGACGGATCTTACGGATACGGATGAACTTGAAAAAGATCTCAATGCTAGTTTTCATGTCAACAGCATTCTAAAAAGATAGGTAACTATCTTTTTTTCTACACTTTTTTTGTTTCCTTCAGTATATGATTTGCATAAAGGAAAAATGTATGAGAAAACGAATAGGACTGGTTCTGTGCATCAGTGGTATTCTTCTATTGATTCAACCGGATATTCAGGAAGAACAGTTGATTCTGGTCTTGAATTATGTGCTGGTTCATTATTGGCCACTAGGCCTGATTATGCTGGGGATCAACATGATGAGCAAAAAGCAAAAACCACGAAGAAAATAGAAGAATATCTTTCTTTTAATAGTGGGTTGTGCTATACTTGTTGTGTAAAAATTAACAAGGAGGATTAAATTACTATGCCTATTATTATTGATGTTTACGCACGCGAAGTGATCGATTCACGTGGAAATCCAACTGTTGAAGTTGAAGTTACTACAGATTCTGGTGCATTTGGACGTGCTATGGTTCCATCAGGAGCTTCTACAGGAGAAAGAGAAGCTTTGGAATTACGTGACGGTGACAAGAGCCGTTTCATGGGAAAAGGTGTTTTAAAAGCTGTTTCCAATGTTAATGATGTACTTGCTGAAGAAATCATCGGTATGGATGTTACAGATCAGGTAGCTATTGACAACAGACTGATCGAATTAGACGGTACAAAAGACAAATCTAAATACGGAGCTAACGCATTATTAGGTATTTCAATGGCTTGTGCTCATGCAGCTGCTGATTACTATGGAATGCCTTTATACAGATACTTGGGTGGATTCAATGGTAAAACATTGCCAGTTCCAATGATGAATGTATTGAACGGTGGTAGTCATGCTGACTCTACAGTTGACTTCCAGGAATACATGATCATGCCAGTTGGTGCTAAGTCCATCAACGAAGCATTGAGAATGGGTGCTGAAACTTTCCACAACCTGCGTAAAGTATTGAAAGCTAAAGGATACAATACAAACGTTGGAGACGAAGGTGGATTTGCTCCTAGCTGCCGTGAAGGTAACGAAGAACCACTTGAATTGATCGTTGAAGCTATCAAGGCTGCAGGTTATGTACCTGGTGAAGATATCTGCATCGCAATGGACGTTGCTGCAAGTGAATTCTACAACACTGAAACAAAAGTTTATGAACTTTCTAAATCTGGACAGGGAACTAAGACAACTGATGAAATGATCGATATGTTCGCTGAATGGGTTGAAAAATATCCAATCGTTTCTATCGAAGACGGTCTTGGAGAAAGAGACTGGGATGGATGGAAGAAACTGACTGACAGAATCGGAGACAAGATTCAGTTGGTTGGAGACGACCTCTTTGTTACAAACCCTGCAATCCTTAAAGAAGGTATCGAAAAACACATCGCTAATGCTATCCTGATCAAAGTTAACCAGATCGGTACATTAACTGAAACATTTGATGCTATGCAGATGGCTAAAGAAGCTGGTTATACAGCAGTTGTATCTCACCGTTCAGGAGAAACTGAAGATACTACAATCGCACACATCGCTGTTGCATTCAACGCTGGACAGATCAAGACAGGTTCTATGTCAAGAACTGACCGTATCGCTAAATACAACGAATTGATCAGAATCGCTGATGAATTAGGTGACAGTGCTAAGTTCTTAGGAAAAGCTGCTTTCTACAACGTAAATAAATAAGTATTTAAGAACGATACAGCGTAAGCTGTATCGTCTTTTTTTGTGTATGAAAGAACATTGTATTCATACTAAGATAGGACTATAATGTTTTCCATAAGGAAGTGAATTTATGAAAATCACAAATGATATTGTTTATGTAGGTGTGAACGATCATGCGATCGATTTATTTGAAGGCCAGTATAAAGTTCCTAATGGAATGTCCTATAATTCCTATGTGATCTTGGATGATAAAATTGCTGTCATGGACACTGTGGATATCCATTTTACTCATGAATGGCTGGATAATCTGGCGAATGTACTTAATGGTAGAAAACCAGATTATCTGATTATCCAACATATGGAACCGGATCACTCTGCCAATTTGAAAAATTTTTTGGATATCTATCCGGATACAACGCTCGTCGGAAATGCGAAAACTTTTACGATGATTCATCAGTTCTTTGATCTAAATGATTCCGTAAAATGTATGACAGTGAATAGCAATGACTCTTTAGTTTTAGGTGAGCATGTGTTGACTTTTGTATTTGCGCCTATGGTACATTGGCCGGAAGTTATGGTGACTTACGATGCGTTGGATAAGGTGCTATTCTCTGCGGATGGTTTTGGAAAGTTTGGTGCCAACGATGTGAAAGAGGATTGGGAGGATGAAGCCCGCCGATATTATTATGGCATTGTTGGGAAATATGGAGCACAGACACAGAACTTGCTGAAGAAAGCGAAAGATCTGGATATTGCCATCATAGCACCACTGCATGGACCAGTACTTACAGAAAATCTTTCTCATTATTTGAACTTGTATGATACATGGTCGAAATATGACGTTGAAAGTGAAGGGGTGGTAGTTGCCTATACATCCGTTTACGGAAATACGAAAGAAGCTGCTGAATATCTCTCTGATAAACTAAAGGAAAAAGGATGTCCTCATGTATCTGTTCATGATCTTGCTAGAAGCGATATGTCAAAAGCAGTAGAAGATGCATTTCGATATCGAAAACTGGTATTGGCTACGACGACCTATAATGCCGATATTTTCCCTTTCATGAAAGAGTTTATTCATCATTTGACAGAAAGAAACTATCAGAATCGTACAGTCGCATTGATTGAAAATGGTTCTTGGGCACCGATAGCTGTCAAGGTCATGAAAGGAATGCTAGAAGGATGTAAAAATTTAAGTTTTGTATCCGATACGATTACCATTCGTTCCTCTTTAAAAGCTGAAAATAAAGAAGCAATAAACATACTTGCGGATGAATTATGCAAGGACTATATTGCACAATCTAATGATAAGGCTAATAAACATGATATGACTGCTTTATTCAAATTAGGATATGGATTGTATGTGGTAACAAGTCATGATGGTAAGAAGGATAATGGTCTGGTAGTAAATACGGTAACACAGATCAGTGATCAGCCAAATCGTGTAGCTGTGAATATCAACAAGAAAAACTATTCCCATCATGTCATCAAACAAAGTGGAAAAATGAATGTCAATTGTCTTTCAACAGATGCACCATTTGAACTTTTCCAGCGCTTTGGATTCCAAAGCGGAAGAACGGCTGACAAGTTTGAAGGAATCAATCCTTTGCGTTCTGATAACGGATTAACTTTCCTGCCTCGTTATATCAATGCTTTATTATCATTGGAAGTAGAACAGTATATCGATCTGGAAACACATGGCATGTTTATCTGCAAAGTGACAGAAGCACGTGTCCTTTCTGATAAAAAAAGCATGACATATGCGGATTATCATGATCATGTGAAACCAAAACCACAGACAGAGGGAAAGAAAGGATTCGTCTGCAAGATATGCGGTTATATTTATGAAGGAGATACTCTTCCTGAAGATTTCATATGTCCATTATGCAAACATGGCGTAATTGACTTCGAAGAGATCCAGTAAAAGTTTTAGTTGTAAGTGATGAGTGTTTGTGATAGAATGATATAGCCAAAGAAAGGAGGATTAAAAAATGCTGAAAATTGTATTGATGATTGTTTCGGTCGCATTGATAATTCTCTCTTTAATGCAAAGTGGGAAGAATGATGGATTGTCGGGAGCTTTCACAGGTTCTGAAGGATTAAATCTCTTTGCGAATGTTAAAGAAAGAGGACCTGAAAAAGTGATATCAAATCTGACAATGCTGGTAGGAGTTGCATTCTTCGTCATTGTAATTATTATGAGTATCAAATAAAGACCGAACAGGTCTTTTTATTTAATATTGAAAGGAGGTGGCAGGATGGATTACGAAAAAATGCTGAAGGATATCATGATGTCACATAAATATCATGGTATGACATTAGATGAGTTTAAGGTAATGTTTGATGTAAAAAGTGCACAGGAATTTACAGCTTTTATGAAGGCTGTTAATACAGGCTTGGAGGATCTAGCTTTCATTGAAGTAAAAGGAAAACTTTATCTTTCAGAAAAACTGGGATATTTTAAAGGAAAAGTACGCCTGAATCCAAAAGGATTTGGTTTTGTGGAAAATGAAGATATACAATGTTATACTTCCAATACGAAACATGTTTTAGAAGGGGACGAGGTTTTGGCTCGTTTCATTCATGAAAAACAGGAAGATCCTGAATGTGAGATCATCAAGGTTTTGCATCACAATCTGACACATCTGGTGGGAAGTGTCAAAATGAAAAAGGAAAAACGCCCCTTATTCATGCCAGACAGTGCTCTGATTTCTCAAAAGGTCAGAATTCTCAACTGGAATGAATTTAAACTGGTACATGATTCAAAAATATTAGTCAGAATTACCAAATATGAGCCTTTAGAAGGACTTATTGAAAAAGTTATCGGATATAAATATGATCCGGGAGTAGATATCACTTCTCTTCTTTTGGAACATGATGTAACTCTTGAATTCAGTCAGGATGTGGAAAAGGAAATTTCAAGGATTCCAGATCATCTGATAAAAAAAGATAAAGTAGGAAGAGAAGATCTCACAGATCAGCTGATCATTACCATTGATGGGGATGATTCTCGTGACTTTGATGATGCCATCAGCATTGAAAAACTGGAGGATGGTTATCGTTTGGGGGTACATATCGCAGATGTTTCGCATTATGTAAAAGAAAACAGTGCGCTTGATAAAGAAGCCTATGAACGTGGCACTTCTATCTATGTATGCGACAGGGTCGTTCCGATGCTGCCTCAATACTTAAGCAATGGTATTTGTTCGCTCAATCCGGATGTGGAACGATGTACAATCAGTTGTGTGATGGATATTACACAAAAAGGAGAAGTGACAAATTATCGTATTTTCCCATCCTATATCCGCTCCAAAGAAAGAATGACGTATAAAAATGTCAATGGCATCATACATAAAGATGAAGCATTGTGTCGTAAGTATGATCATCTGTTGGAAATGGTGGAAAACATGCTTCGTTTAAGTCATGTGATCCGAAAAAGAAGAGAATCACTCGGATGTCTTGATTTTGATACAAAAGAAGGTAAAATAGTATTAGACAACAAAGGAAAAGCCAAAGATGTGGTTGTGCGAGAACGCGGTGAAAGTGAACGAATCATTGAAGATTTCATGATTCAAGCCAATGAAGTCGTGGCTTCCCATCTGAAATGGATGGATGTGCCGGGCATGTATCGTGTACACGAACAGCCGGATCCTAAGAAAATGCGTGAATTTGTTCAGATTGCTCAGTTAAGCGGATTGAAGTTCAAAGGAAATGTATTGAACGTACATCCTTTGCAATGTCAGAAACTGCTCAATGAAGCGAAAAAGAAACCGGATTATTCTGTTCTGTCGACTTCCTTATTACGTTGTATGTCTAAAGCACGTTACGATGCGAAATGTTTGGGACACTTTGGACTTGCCTTGAATGATTACACCCATTTCACTTCACCAATTCGTCGATATCCGGATCTTGTTGTTCACCGAATGCTAAGAAAATACTGCTTTGGTGACATGCCGGATAGTAAACAGGTCAATAAGGATGAAAAATGGGTAGGGAAAGCCGCAATTCATGCCAGTGATGCGGAACGCAAGGCAGTCGAATGTGAACGTGATGTCGATGACATGAAGAAAGCAGAATACATGGAAAAGCATGTAGGAGAAGTTTATCAGGGAATGATTTCAGGTGTCACTCGTTTTGGTTTCTTTGTGGAGTTGGAAAATACAGTAGAGGGACTTGTTCATATCTCTACGCTGAATGATGACCATTATGTTTATCAGGAAGCCACCCGTTCTTTAATGGGGATGCATCGGCAGAAGAAATATTCTATGGGTCAGAAAGTCACTGTTAGATGTGTGAGTGCTTCAAGATTCAAGAAACAAGTAGATTTTATTTTGAAATAGGAGTCATTATGAAAAAAATAAGTATGATGATGGCAGCGCTGCTTTTGGTGGGCTGCACCGTAAAATCACCAGAAGAACCTCAAGAGGTTCCTCAACCCAATATCTTTATTCCAGATAAAGTAGTATCTTTTATGGCGGTTGGAGATAATCTGATTCATGGGGCTGTCTATTATGATGCTTATGTGCGTCATAATGGTGTATATGATTTCAATGATATGTATGAGAATGTGAAAGACTTTATCCAGTCCAAGGATGTCGCTTACATTAACCAGGAGACGATCTTGGGTGGAGTTGAGATGGGATTGTCTCATTATCCTCAATTCAATTCTCCTCATGAAGTCGGAATGGCAGTTGCAGAGGCGGGATTTGACTGGGTGGCGAGTTCTTCCAATCATTCCATGGATCAGTATGAAGCGGGTATCCTTTCAGATCTTAATTTCTGGGATCAATATCCAGATGTGGTGACTACCGGACTAAGCCGAAGCTTTGAAGAGATGAATACACCTAAATATATTGAACGGAATGGTGTGAAAATCGGAGTGCTGGGTTATACGTATGGAACCAATGGTATTCCAATTCCTGAAGGAAAAGAATATCTTGTAAATCTGTACTCCAAGGAAAGAATTCAAAAAGATGTGGAAGCCTTAAAGGGTACCTGTGATGTTATCGCTGTCAGCATGCATTGGGGAGATGAATACGCCACAACACCCAATGAAGAACAGCAGGATTATGCACAGTTTTTGGCAGATCTAGGCGTTAGTGTCATTATTGGAGAGCATCCTCATGTGATTCAGCCAATGGATATGCTGGAAGGAAAAGACGGCAATCAGACACTGGTGATTTATTCACTGGGTAACTTCCTTTCTGCACAAGACGAACCTTTGCGTATGCTGGGAGGATGTGCATCCTTTGATGTAAGAGTCAAAGGAGATGGCACCGTTACGGTCGAGAATGTTCAATGGTATCCGACAGTGAATCATTTCGACAAGCATGTGATGAATTTTAAGATATATCTTTTAAAGGATTATACGAATGAACTTGCTGCAAAACACGGTCTGAGTGTATCCCGTGAATATTTTATTCAGGAAACGAATGATATCATGGGAGATCAATTCGAAATCGTATACTAATGGGAAGGAGGAAACATGGCTGAAAAATCAGTGGCAGAAAACAGAAAAGCGTTTCATGAATACTTTATTGAAGATCGCTATGAAGCTGGAATTGTCCTGAAAGGAACAGAAATTAAATCTGTTCGAAAAGGCCATGTACAGTTAAAGGACAGTTATGTCAGTTTTATTGACAATGAGGCGTTCATCAAAGAGATGCATATTTCACCTTATGAATATGGAAACATCTTCAATCACGATGAAACACGTCCAAGAAAACTGCTTCTTCATAAAACGGAAATTCGGAAACTGCAGGATAAGGTCAAGCTGAAAGGTTATACGATTGTTCCAATACGTATGTATCTTTCCAAAGGAAAAGCAAAAATGGAGATTGCTCTTGCGAAAGGAAAAGATCTTCATGACAAGCGCAACAGCGAAAAAGAAAAAACAGCAAAGCGTGAAATTGAAAAAGCAATGAAAAACTACAGGTGAGCAATCACCTGACAACATGGGGCTGTCATGGTTTCGACAGAGATATGTTTGGTATAGACGGCAATCGAGTGGCTACGTAAAAGCTCTTAAAAATAAACGGAAAAAACTTATTTGCTAACTTTGGTGGAAACCGCCAGGTTGCATTCGCTGCTTAATTAACCTAACTACTGGTTTGCAGCCGTCCTTCTGATCTGCCGCTCTTAAGATCAGACAGGGTGTCATAAATAAGGGATAGTCCATCTGAAAGTCTGAGTTCAGGTGGATGAAATTCATCAGACACATCAGTAGGAGTTTGTTCATCATTACCTGCTGAATAAAAGGTATGAACTAAATTGTAGATGTCTATACGTGGGACTATTTTTGGACAGGGGTTCGACTCCCCTCAGCTCCACCAAATAAAAAACCAAACCTTTAGAAAATGCTGATTGATCGGCAAATTCTGAAGGTTTTATTGTATAATATAATAGTAAAAAGTCATTTGACAAAAAAAGATAATGAGAGAGAATAATTATGAAAGAATCATTAAAAAGTCTTGATACAGAAGGGATCAACCCAGATTCAAAGGAAATTGATAAGGTCAGTATTTTAGAAAAAATAAAAATAATCAACAATGAAGACAAAAAAGTAGCTTATGCAGTTGAAAAACAATTGTCACAGATTGCAGCGTTCATTGAACATGTTGTCGAAGGCATGAAAAAGGGAGGACGACTGTTCTATGTCGGAGCAGGAACATCCGGACGTTTAGGTGTTTTGGATGCCAGTGAGTGTACTCCCACTTATGGTGTGAGTCCTGAAGTTGTGCAGGGACTGATGGCAGGTGGAGAAATGGCTTTGAGCGGATCCAAAGAGGAAACAGAAGATGATCCTGAACTGGGAAAACGCGATTTGATGGAGAAGAATCTGACATCAAACGATACAGTTTTAGGTATTGCTGCTAGTGGAAGAACACCTTATGTGATTGGTGCTTTACAGTATGCCAATGAAATAGGTGCTTATACTGGATCACTAAGTTGCACTCAAAATGCGATCATTTCCAAAGAAGCCAAAACAGCCATTGAAGTGATATGCGGTGCGGAAGTCATCAGCGGTTCTACTAGAATGAAAGCAGGTACCGCACAGAAAATGGTATTGAATATCATCTCTACGGCTTCAATGATTGCTATGGGAAAAGTCTACAAAAACTATATGGTTGATGTTCAGCCATCCAATGAAAAACTGGTGGCAAGAGCGAAACGTCTCATTCAGTTAGCTTGTGAATGCACTGAAGATGAAGCAGTTGATCTTTATGAGAAAAGCAAGGGAAGTGTTAAATGTGCCATTGTCATGTATGAATGTCATGTAACTTTAGAAGAAGCGCAAAAGCTTCTAAAACAATCAGATGACAATATAAACAATGTATTGAATAATCAATAATGACTGACATTCAGGTGTCAGCCTTTTTTTATTATGGAGTATTGCACTTATATTGCAAAGGTCGTGTTATGATTTAAAAAAGGAACAAATATTATGAAAAAGAAATACAAAATTGATATTGAAAAATCATTTAAGGTCCATACCGTCTTGCTAATCGCTATGGGTGTTTTGATCAATGTACTGCTCCCTCGAGCCGTTATTGCTTTGAATCTGCCACTTTACTTGGATAATATCGGCAGTGTCATTGCAGCTGCTTTAGGTGGTCCTATTCCCGGAATGGTAACTGCTTTTACCTCAAATTATTTAGGATATTTTGGAGAACCATCTGCTATCATGTTTGGTGTGCTCACGGTTACGATGGCATATTTGGCTTCTCTATTATCACAACATGGATTGTTGAGACAGAAAAAAGGATATTTCCTTTTATGGTCCATGATGGTTCTGATTGGTGGTGCAGTGGGATCTATTATGGGATGGTATTTGTATGGAGAAACGGTAGGAGGAACCATAGCTGCTCCTTATGTGTTTTATCTTGTTGATTTAGGCGTCGATGGTTTTTGCGCTCAGTTTTTAGGGGATGTCTTCTTAGATGTGATCGATAAGGGAATTACTGTTTTGCTTGTTGCTTTATTTTTGCACTATTTTCCGAAAAGACTGCGCGAAGTCTTTCCACTTAGTTATGTCTATGGATGTTCAGAAGAGGATTTGGAAAAAGAATATCAAAAAAGAAAAACACCTTATACCGGTATTTCTGTTTTCAACAAGGTCATGATTATTGTTTCAATTGCTTTAGTAATTTTGGCGGTAGTCGTTACCTGCTACAGTGCCGGTACATATTTGACATATCAATTCAGTGTAAATCATGACACATATGCTCTTTTTGGATATATTGTTCAATTGATAGGACTGGAATTTGTCATTATTATCTTTACGGTAATTATTTCCAGTTGGATGACCTATGAAACTCTGACAAAACCTTTGAATGCAATTGTAAGTCATTCTGAACAGTTCAGTCATTCAGAACAGGAAAAATGGCTCAATACAGAGCAATGGAAAAACCGTTATGTTGTGAAAACAAAGGATGAGATCCAGGTTCTGTATGATACGATCTGTGCTTCTGAAGAAATGATATCGCAAAAGGTGATCCGTATTCGAGAAAATGAAAGTAAACTGAAAAAACTCTCTGAAATAGATCTCATGACCAATGTGAAAAACAGAGGCAGTGGAGAAAAAGAGATTATTCATCTTCTGAAAGAAGGCAAAACAGGATTATTTTGTCTTTTAGACTGTGATAAATTCAAGAAAATTAATGATACCTATGGACATATTGTTGGGGATAAAGTTTTGATCGAAATCGCCGAAAAACTAAAAAAGGTATGTCATCCACAAGATATCTTGCTGCGTTTAGGCGGAGATGAATTCGCAATTTATAAATGTGATATTCATGATGAAAATAAAGCTATGGAGTTCTTTCATTTATTATTTGATTATATTCAGGATATTTCTGTTGAGGAGATGGCGGATGAAAAAGTATCCATCAGCTTAGGAGCTTCATTTTATACAGGAGATATCAATATTACTTTTGATGATTTGTATCGTCAGGCTGATTTCGCATTGTATGAAAGTAAAAAAACAACAGGTTCTGCCGCAAATATTTATCACAAGAATTAACCTTTAAAGTCTCTGATGCATATTGAAAGAGACTTTTTAGTTCTTTATGAAAGGCATGTTATTTTTTTGCGGAATGTAGTAAAATTAAAAAAACGGAGACTCATATGAATTTTGAAAAAGCGAAACAGTTTATTTATAGAAATGCCAGACCGCTTGATTTGGTAAGATGGCAATATCTGTTTGAAAACGGGAGCAAAGAAGATGTGCTGAAAATATTGGCTTCTTATCAGAATGAAGATGGAGGTTTTGGTCATGGTCTTGAATCAGACAGTTGGAATCCTAATTCTACTCCTGTACAGACATGGGCAGCGACTGAAATCATCAGAGAAATTGATTTAAACGATTCAGATCATCCGATCATTCAGAAAATCCTGAAATATCTCTCATCAAAAGATGCTTTCAATGGTCATATATGGCTGAATACTGTTTCATCAAATAATCTTTATCCGCATGCACCTTGGTGGCACGATACCGCAACACCAAAGATCACCTATAATCCAACAGCTTCACTCATTGGCTTTATCATTCATTATGCTGATAAAGAAAGTGAACTATATGCCAGAGCGATATCTCTGGCAAAAGAAGCTTATGCTTATTTCAAAATGAATTTTCCACTTGATTCCATGCATACTGTTGCTTGTTTTGTGGAGTTGTATGAGGATCTCAAAGAAAGTGATATTTCAATCATCCATCTGGATGAATATGAAGAGTTGCTTCAACGACAAATCAAATATCTTCTGACATCCGATCCCGAACTCTGGGCGAGAGAATATGTATGCAAACCCTCTTTGTTTATTCATTCAAAGAACAGTACTTTCTATTCAAAAAATCAAGAGGTCTGTACATTAGAATGTGCCTTCATCGACAAAACACAACAAGAAGATGGCAAATGGGAGATAACTTGGAAATGGAATGAATATCCAGAACAATGGAACATTACTAAAAACTGGTGGAAAGCTGATCAGATTATTAAAAATATAAAATTCTATCAAACGATGAATTAATAATATTGTAAGGAGTAGAATGATGAAGCATTTGCATAAAATAACAGGGATACTTTTAATCATACTTGCAACTGTCGTACTGTGCCTGACTTGTATCAACAATCAGCAATCCATGATGGCGTTTCCTCTGAAAGTATCGTTTGTTGGTGACTATAAGATCGAGGATGGAGACTGGAATCCCATCACAAAAGATAAATTCATTGCTGCTAATCAGGGGAATGTTACCTTGAAAGGATTTTTTCAGCTGGAAGATCCGGATGGAAATGTTTTAGGTGAAGTTGAAGAAGGAATGATCGTAGATCTGTATTTTAATCATCTTGCAGGAGACGTATTTGTTGAGGGAGAAGGTTTTCGAGCATTTGATTCTGAAAACAAAATCTATGGAAAAAGCAGCTGTGGTGAACAGTGGATTGCTTATATGGTTCCGGCAGGTGAAGTGGAAATAATTTTAAAGAATCCGCATTCTTTTGGAAATGAGAACGCAGTCAATGAATTTCTGGATTCTATGATGCTTTATTCTTCTGAATCAATTGACCAGGCTGTACAACAAGGAAATACAGAAAGACTGATAGGTTTTGTGATCCTGATTACATCATTGGGTTTATTGGGAATTGCAATTTTCTCAACGCTGATCCAGGAAATACAAAGTGATATGGTCTGGATGCTTGCTTTTTTGCTTTTCTTTGCTGGAGGTTATTTTATACTGAACTCAAAGAATATTTCATTGTGGAGTCCCTTAGTGATTTTTAATACAACGGCTTTGCTTTTATGCATGATGCTGTATGTCATTATACTGATGATACTGATGACAAAATCATTCACTTCATATCTTCAAAAAATAGGAAAGGCTGTTCCTGTTATAATGGGAACCGTTACAGGAGCGCTTCTTTTGTCATCATTATTGAAAGATGTTTATTTGCATGATTTGTTACCTTATTGGACTTTGGCCTTGGGAATCAGTGATATTTTGATGCTGGGATGCTGTCTGATGAGCCTGAAAGAAACAAAAGGAAAGCATCGGATATTGCTGCTATTCTATATTTTGTTATTACTTGCTTTTCATATGGATATTCTTGGAACGATATGGGGAAAATGGCAAGGAGGATTTCTTTCAAAAATTCTGTTTTTCTGTTTGTTTGTGATTGCTCTTGTCATTGCTTTGAAAGTGATTCCTTCCAATATCAAAAGCAGTATTCATGAAAAGGAACTTGAAGTGGAGCTCCAACAGAGCAGAATATCCATTATGCTGAGTCAGATCCAGCCGCATTTCCTGTACAATTCAATCAGTGCTATTCGTGAATTATGCCGTCAGGATCCAAAACGCGCTTTTGATGCTTTAGGTGTTTTTTCAACTTATCTGAGATCCAATCTGGATTCTTTAGGATCTGAAAAACTGATTCCTTTTTCGAAAGAACTGGCGCATATTCAGGCATATCTAAAGCTTGAACAACTGCGATTTGGTGATGAACTGAAGGTCGTCTATGATATACAAAAGAAAGATTTTTGCTTACCATCCTTATGTGTGCAGCCTTTAGTTGAAAATGCAGTCAAACATGGTTTATGCAAAAAAGAGGGAAAAGGAACGCTGACTTTAAAAACAAGAGAGATAGGCGATAAGATCCTGATTGAAATTCAGGATGATGGCATTGGTTTTGATGTAGAAAAAATGCATTCAGCCAAAGATAAGAATAAACATTATGGTATTGAAAATGTCAGCATGCGTCTGAAACAAAAAATGAATGCGGAAATGACCATTGATAGTGAACTTCAGAAAGGAACGACTGTCAGAATACTGATTGATATGCAGAAGGAGGCGTTATGATGAATATCCTTGTTGTAGATGATGAACGTCTTGCATTGGATGGCTTGATCAATGAACTTGAAAAAGTATTTCCCAATGCGAAGATCCATGGCGAAAGAATGGCATTTTTAGTGATGCCATGGGTAGAGAATCTGAAAGAACAGGAAGAAACGCTTTCCTATGCTTTTTTGGATATTGAAATGGGGTCAATTAGCGGATTAGAACTGGCGCGGCAACTAAAAGATATTTATCCTCATGTGAAACTGATCTTTTGTACAGCTTACAGTGAATATGCCATTAATGCTTATGGTTTGTGTGCTAAGGGATATTTGTTGAAACCGATACAAGCCAAAGATATCGAACATGTATTAGATGAAATGGTAATGGATTGGCGTGAAGAAATCAATTCAAGGGATCGTGACATCCGTGTACAAACATTTGGACATTTTGAAGTATTTGTAGATGGAAATCCCCTTGTATTTGAAAGATCGAAAGCAAAAGAACTGTTAGCTTATCTGGTCGATCGTCATGGTTCGTCTGTCACAACAGAACAGATTGCCATGATATTATGGGAAGATGCTGTTTATGACAGAAAGCTCAAGAATATGACAACTACCATTATTGCCTCTTTACGCAATACTCTTAATGCGGCAGGAATTGGAGATATCATCATAAAATCATGGAATCATTTATCTTTAGACGTTTCTAAAATTAAATGTGATGCTTATGATTATGAAAAATGGGATGTGATTGCAGTAAATTCTTATCATGGAGAATATATGGTGAATTACTCTTGGGCAGAATTCACCAATGGAAAATATGCCACCATGGAAGAAAAAACCAATAAAGAATAGCTTGATCGAAAGATCAAGTTTTTTTATTCACATGTATATTATTATTGTTGTCCTTTTGTTGTCCTTTGTTTTGTATAATACTTACATTTAAAGAGGGAGCTTGGATATGAACATTAAAGATAGAATGATTATAGAAGAATACAGAAAACAGAAAGCTGATTTTGAGAGATTGGGAGATGTAGTACATCAGATCATGAAGGACATGCTGAAGGATGCTCATATCATGGTCAATGCAGTCCAGCATCGTGTCAAAGAAGAAAAGAGTCTTCAGGGAAAACTCTATCGAAAACCAGATGAACTACAGAAGTTTTCAGATCTTACAGATATTCTCGGTACCCGAATTATTTGTTACTTTGCAGATGATGTGGATCGAATTGGGAAACTGATTGAAAATACCTTTGAGATTGACTGGGAAAACAGTACCGATAAAAGAGCTCTTTTAAAAGCGGATGCTTTTGGGTATCTATCGCTTCATTATATTTGCTTGCTGCCAGCCAATGCAGGATATCCTGAAGAACTTTTAGGAAAAAAGTTTGAAGTGCAAATTCGTACCATTCTCCAACATGCATGGTCAGATGTGAATCACGATTTGGGGTATAAAAGTGAATTTGGAGTACCAAGAGAAATTGTGCGTGAATTTGCTCGCTTGGCAGGATTAATGGAAATCGCCGATGAAGAATTCATGCATGTTCGTGATCATGTGAAAGAATATACGCAGGATACCAGAAAGAAAATCATTGAAGATGAAGCAGAGGATGTTTTGATCAATCTCGTTTCTTTAAGTGAATATATGCTGCATAACAAAAAAATGAGAGCCTTTCTTCAGAAACTGGCAGACATTGAAAACTCTGAGATTACTGAAATAGATCCGGAAAACTATATCAATCAGTTGAAATGGCTGAAAGTAGAAACGATTGGGGATCTTCACAGAATGCAGGAAAGAAATGAAAAACTGGCTTTTGAGTTAGCCAAGAAAACACTGGAAGGATCTGAATTGGATATTCTTTCTTCCAATGTGGCACTGCGTTTCTTATGTCGTGCAGAATTAATTCAAGGAAAATACAGTGAAAATGAAGTAACTGAATTCATCATGCTGACAGTCAATATCAGAGAAAGAGCTGAACGTCAGGCCAAACGACTGATGAGAACAGCCGATGCTCTTATGAAGGATGAGAAGAATGGATGAATATGAAAGAGCATTGAAATTTGCTACCAAGAAGCATGAAGGACAGTATCGAAAAGGTGGAGAACCCTATATTACTCATCCTATAGCCGTTTCCAATATCTTAAAAGAAAAAGGATATGGTATAGAGTATCAGATTACCGCACTCTTTCATGATTTGTTGGAAGATACCGATGCGACTAGAGAAGAAATTGAAACTCTTGGCGGTAAAGAAGTGTTGAAAGCAGTTGAACTGCTGACCAAGCATGAGGACTATCAGATGGAAGAATATGTTTCGAATATCCGTAAGAATCCGATTGCCTTTGCCGTAAAGGGAGCAGACCGTCTGCATAATCTTTTGAGTGCTGTGGACACAGATGAATCCTTCAAACGTCGTTATATTTTGGAAAGTATTGACTGGTATTTGGATTTTTCAGAAGAAATGCCCAAAGCTGTCAAAGCATTAGTGAAAACATTGGATCAGCCGATCCGCAAAATGTCATTGGAATATGATCCGGTTCATTCAGCAAAAGAACTCAAGGCCAATGCCTTTGTATTAAAAGGAGATATATGTTACTCAGTTTCACTTACTGAACTAGTTACGGTATCACAGGGATATGTGGTATGTATTGAAGGAAAGTCACAGGGTGTGTATGAAATATTACCAGATGAATATTCAAAATTACCGCTCCATGATTATGGACATCGTTTGATTCTTCCAGGTATGGTAGATCTTCATATCCATGCTCCTCAGTTTGCTTTTCGCGGATTGGGGATGGATGATGAATTGATGGTTTGGCTTCAGAAACAAACCTTTCCTGAGGAATCAAAATATCAGGATCTTGAATATGCCAGAAAAGCTTATACTCAGTTTTGTGATGCAATGCATAAAAGTGCAACGACTCATGCATGTGTGTTTGGAACCAAGCATCGTGATGCGACCATTCTATTAATGGAACTTATGGAGAAAAGCGGACTTGTCAGCTATGTGGGAAAGGTCAATATGGATCGTGATGCACCGGAAGCATTATGTGAGCCGAGTGCTGATTATTCTGCTTATGATACATTTGGTTGGATCAATCAGGTTCATGGAAGATTCCACCATACAAAACCAATCTTAACTCCACGCTTTATTCCTTGTTGCACCAACGAACTATTGGAACAGTTAAGAGAAATACAGATTGCTTATGATCTTCCAATACAGTCTCATCTTTCTGAAAACATTGGTGAAGTAGAATGGGTCCATCAGATACGTCCGGATGTTGCTTTTTATGGGGATGCTTATCATGACTATGGATTGTTTGGAATTGAGCGAAGAAGTGGAAAGAAAGTTCCAACCATAATGGCTCATTGTGTATATTCAACCGAAGATGAAGTAGATCGTCTCTTAGAAAATGGTGTTTATGTGGCGCATTGTCCAACGTCGAATGTTAATTTGTCTTCAGGAATAGCACCTGTTCGAAAATATTTGAAAAAGGGTTTAAAAATTGGGTTAGGAAGTGATGTTGCTGGAGGACATACGGAATCCATGTTTGAGGTCATGAAAGAAACGATCCAAGTTTCAAAACTTTACTGGCGATATGTTGATCAAAAGGATGCACCGATTACTTTTAAGGAAGCCTTTTATCTGGCAACTAAAGGTGGCGGAAGTTTCTTTGGAAACGTAGGAAGTTTTGAAAAAGGATATGATTTCAGTGCCATCGTACTTGATGAAAGCACTCTTCCACATCCTCAAGAACTATCACTGATTCATCGGCTTGAAAGGGCTGTTTATGGATCGTTGGATCAAAAAGGTCTTGTAGCCAAATATGTGGATGGCAGTAAATTGTTTGATGAAAAGGAGGGATTGGATGAAAAGTAAAATGAATCGTTTCAGCATGCCATTGCTCGTCTTTGTGCTAAGCGCAGTTCTCATTTTATCGACGACTCTTCCTTTGCGAAATATTCTAGCAGCTGCCAATATTACAGATATCCGGTTTACGACAGCTCTCACGCCTGTCATTGGACTTTTGTTCGGTATTTTTGGAGCATTGGGATGTGCCACTGGTAATCTGATATCGGATCTAGTTTCCGGTTATGAAACTATGTATATTCTATTCGGCTTTATCCAGCAAATCATTTATGGAATGGTTCCTTACTATTTGTGGAGAAAACTGAATACTCAACATGATGGTAATGAATTCCGCTTGGACAGTTTAAACAAAATTCTAAAATTCTGTTTAGTGATATTCATCGATGCAGTGCTCATGGTAGTTTCACGAGGATTAATGAATAATGTATTTTCAATAGCGGATTTCTTCTCCATGAACAATCTGTATATTTTCATTAACTATTTTGATATAGGATTGCTGTTTGGGTGCCCGGCGATGATTGCCGGAAATCTTCTTCAAAATTATCTGAATCATTTGAAGGATCAAGATGCTTCGAAAGTAATGACATTCTCACTAAATGAAAGAATGATCATCAATACGATCATCACAGGACTTGGCATCAGTTTCCTGATTGGGCTTGCAGTTTATTTGAGCGATAAGATGAGTATTGAAGAATCTATTGTAAGTCTTGGTGGACGTATCTTTCTGTTTGAAACATTTGCTTTAAATTTCTATTTCGCATTGTCCATTGGTTTTATGTGGTTTACAGAAAAGAAAATATCCAAACCGGTAGAACACTTAGCGGAAATTGCAGGCAATTACTATGAAGAAAATTCAACTGAAACAGGCCGTCAACATCTGATCAGTGCCTGTGAAACATATGCCAAGGATACAACGGAAGTTGGCAATCTTGCACGTTCTTATATTTCCATGGTAAAGGATCTAGATTCTTATGTTGAGAACTTGCAGAAGATCACAGCAGAAAAAGAAAGGATCAATGCTGAACTAACATTAGCCAGCAGCATTCAGGCACATATGTTGCCTTGCATTTTTCCACCATTTCCGGATCATGATGAATTTGATATTTATGCTACTATGACTCCTGCCAAAGAAGTGGGCGGAGATTTCTATGATTTCTTTATGGTCGATGATACACATCTCGCTGTGGTTATGGCGGATGTTTCAGGCAAAGGAGTTCCGGCTGCTCTGTTTATGGTGATTGCGAAAACACTGATTAAAAATTATGCCCAAATGGGTTTGCCACCAAGTGAAGTATTCACTACTGTCAATGCTCTTCTATGTGAAGGCAATGATGCCGGATTGTTTGTTACTGCATGGTTAGGCGTTTTAGATCTTGTCAATGGAAAACTAACCTATGTCAATGCAGGACACAATCCACCGTTACTGATGCATCAGGGCAATTCATTTGAATATCTGAAGTGCCATCCTGGATTTGTATTAGCAGGATTGGAAACCGTGAAATATCGTCAGAAAGAGATAGAACTGCAGCCAAAAGATCGTCTGTTTCTTTATACGGATGGTATCACAGAAGCAACCGACATCAAGAATCAGCTGTATGGTGAAGAAAGACTGCAGTCTTATCTGAATCAGCATCGACAAGATAGTTTGTATGATACCCTTTATGGTTTAGAAGGTGATATAGATGCTTTTGTGGGTGAAGCAGAACAGTTTGATGATATGACCATGCTCATATTGGAGGTCAAGAAGAGAAAGAGTTCTTTGACTGAAAAGATTTTTCCTGCAAAAGATGAAGTCTTGCCGGAAGTTTTGAATTTTATAGAAAATGAACTAGAGAAGATTAAATGTTCCAAGAAAACAATCATGGCTATTTCAGTTGTCATTGAAGAAGTCTTTGTGAACATTGCTCATTATGCCTATAAAGAGGAATCAGGCCATGCGAAAGTTGGATTTGGTTTTGATGAAGCAACCCATATGGCAACCTTCAAGATTTCAGATCAGGGCATTCCTTTTGATCCTTTGAAAAAAGAAGATCCGGACATCACTTTGTCAGCGGAAGAAAGAGAAAAGGGAGGCCTTGGTATCCTTATGATCAAAAAAATGATGGATACCGTTTCCTATTGTTATGAAAACAATGAGAACGTATTGACGATAACAAAAAAGATTGATTCAGAGGAGGTGATCAAATGAAATCAAACGTATGCGAACTGAAAAAAGATGGAAAAGGTATGACAAACATTTTAGATGAAGTGGAAAAAACAGCAGTTTACAATGGATTGTCACATCAAGAAAGTCTACGCCTTCGCCTTTTGGCAGAGGAACTGACGGGTATGCTACCATCACTTATTGAACGTTATGATGGAAAACTCTGGATCGTGGCAGAGAACTTGAAGTTTGAATTGCACGTGGAATTGATTTCGGATGAAATGGATTCTGAAACCAGAGCGAAATTGATATCCGTATCAAAAGAGAAAAGAAATGCCAAAGCCAATGGTATCCTTGGGCAGCTGATCGATATTGTGGATGAAATGTTTATGAATACCAGTACTATTCCAATGGCACCTACTGAGTATTATGCCAATACTCAGTCACCGCTGAATTATTCCTTCACTTGGTCATTGGAACAATATCGTGAATCAGTTAAAAACAAAAAAGAAGATTGGGATGAATTGGAAAAATCAATCATTGGAAGCTTAAGTGATGATGTGCTGGTTGGAATTCGAGGGAGAAAGATCGATATGATCATCACCAAGAATTTTGAAAAAAGATCGTAAAAAGGCGAAAACCTTTCAAAAAACTAGAATATGAGGTGAAATAATATGACAATTAATCTTGAAAAGAAAAATAATGAATTATGGATCGAAGTTGAAGGCAGATTGGATACCAATACAGCGCCAGCTTTGGAAAAAGTATTTACAGATCTGGATGTTGAAATGAAAGATGTCGTTTTGGACATGAATCAGCTGGAATACATTTCTTCTGCCGGATTGCGTGTTTTACTGGCTGCTCAGAAAAAAATGAGCAAAATCGGATCACTGAAACTTGTGGGTGTTTGTGATTCTGTCATGGAGATTTTCGAAATGACTGGATTTGATGATATTTTAACAATTGAAGAATAAAAATAACGGAGGAAAAAGAATAGGATGAGAATGATTAATCAGTTATTTCCTGCATTAGCAGAGAATCAGGCGCTGGCCTTTGTTGTGGCTTTAGGATTGTTGGTAGCCTATTGGGCACTTTATGCAATCGCAGGATATAGAGTATTTAAGAAAATGGGAGAAAAAGGATGGGTTGCTTTTGTACCATTCTATAATACGTATGTATTGTATAAGAAAGTTTGGGATATAAAGTTATTCTGGCCATATATTTTGTTAGTAGCATTGGTAGTAGCCGATAACATGGGACTCTATAAGTTGGCTGGTGAAAACCCTACTCTCATTATGAACTTAAGTTCATTAGGTATTTCGTTAGCAGTCATTTATTTTGGAATTCGTCTGAATGTTCGTCTTTCAAAATCATTTGGACATGGATCACTCTTTGGATTAGGTATTTATTTCTTCCAGTTCTTTTTCTTCTTGATCTTAGGACTTGGAAAATCAGAATTTCATTCAGTGAATGAACAGTAAAACAATGATGAAGAATAAAAAGTAGGGATTGTTTTCATTGTTCTTGGAATCATGAATGTCGCCATAATTGCAGGATTATTTAATGTTGAAGATAGACAAAATACGACCGATTGGTTAGTATTGTTTATTTCTTGTTTCATGCTAGTGGAAGGCATCATGATGGTGAAACAAAAAAGTGAATAGAGGAAAAGTATATGACGGATTTAATTGTGAAAGTATTTCCTGAATTAGCAGGACAGCCTTTCCATATCGTTTTGATTTCCTTAGCGTTGCTTTGTGGATATCAACTGCTGTATGCAGTCGCAAGTTGGAGAGTTTATGAAAAGATGGGGGAAAAAGGCTGGTATTCGCTGATTCCTTTGTTTAATTATTATATTTTATTTAAAAGATGCTATAGTGTTAAGGCTTTTTGGAAATTCGTGGTCATTTCTCTGATCGCACTTATATGTGATTATGGATCCATGCGTTTTTCTCTTCAGGAAAACATTGAATTATTAGTAAATATTATTTATATTATTTGTTCAATTTGGTTGCTTTATGAACAGATCATAATGCTGATCAGACTTTCAAAAGCATTTGATCATGGTGTTTTGTTTGGATGGGGACTTTATCTTTTTCAAATTGTATTTATGCTGATCTTAGCATTTGGTAAATCAGAATATCTTGAAAACCCTGAAGAATCAAAAAAATGGACGGTTAAATTATAAGAAGATATATAGATGATGAAAAAGAGTATTTATCAGATGTTTGACTGATGAATGCAGAGATTTGAGGACAGAAGGAATGAATGGGTGATAATAGTATGCAGGATCTGCTTTTCTACATTACAAGAAAAGAAACATTATATTCTATAGGAATTGTTCTTATTGGCGGCATTGTTTATTTGTGCTGCCGGAAACTGATACGCAGGATCATTATGAAGGATGAAGATAAACATCGTCTTTCAAGAAAAAACAAAACCTATCTGAAACTGTTTAATAATGTTTTGAAATATATGCTTTTCCTGATTGTGCTGATACTCGTGCTTCAGATCAATGGCGTCAATGTTACCTCGATTGTGACAAGCCTTGGGCTGTTATCGGTGGCGTTTGGTTTTGCACTTCAGGATGCATTAAAGGATATCATTATGGGTATCAATATCATTTTAGATGATTATTTTTCAGTCGGAGATGTGATAAAGATTGGAGATGTTGAGGGGAAAGTCACTGAAATAGGATTAAAAACAACTCATATGAAAGATGTGAATACAAATAATATCTTTGTCATATCCAATCGTAACATTACCGAAGCATTGAAATTGTCCTATTTCCTGGATATTGATCTTCCGCTTCCTTATGAAGAAGATATCAATGATATGGAAAAACTGATTGAAAAAATGATCAAAAAGATTGAAAAATTAGATCATGTCATCAGTGTGGAATATAAAGGTATCCAGAAATTTGGATCTTCTGCAATTTACTATAAAATCCGTATCCTGTCTAAAAATGAATTTAAAAAACAAATCATGCGTGATGCTCATTGCATCATAAAACGTATTTTAGATGAGAATCAAATTCGAATTCCTTATCAGCAAATTGATATTCATTCAAAGTAAAAGGAGTATTGGTTTATGAAAATTCTAGTAGCAGATGATGAGAAAATCGCTCTGAATGGTTTGGTCAATGAAATCAAAAAAGTTCTTCCGAATGCTGAAATATACAAATTTCATGGAGGAAAAGAAGTCCTGAATTCATGTCTGGACCAAACGTATGATATTGCTTTTCTGGATATTGAAATGAGAGATGTGAATGGAATCGAACTTGCGAAAGAATTGAAAGCTATTCATCCCAAAATCAACATCATCTTTACAACGGGATACAGTGAATATGCTCAGACAGCTTTTTCAATCCACGCCAGTGGATACGTAATTAAGCCGGTTACTGCCGACAAAATTGCAAAAGAAATCGAGAATCTACGTTATTCTATTGTTACTGAGGACGAAGAAACACTTCATATTTAAACTTTTGGAAATTTTGAATGCTTTGTCAATCAGATTCCTGTGAAGTTCAAATATACGAAAACCAAAGAACTTCTTGCATATCTGGTTGATCGTGGCGGTGCTCTTTGCAGCAATGGTGAATTGATATCAATTTTATGGGAAGATTGCGCTACTTCTAAAAGTCAGTCTTCATATTTAAGAAATCTTTATGCGGATCTGATTCAGTCCTTGAAACAGGTACATTGTGAGAATGTCATCATTCGTCAGAGAGGAAAAATTGCCATTTGTCCGGATAAGGTAATCTGTGATTATTATGATTGGCTAAAGGGTTATCCCTATGCCATCAATGCATATCGTGGTGAATATATGAGTCAGTACAGCTGGAGCGTGTTTTCTTTAGGTGTGTTTGATAAAGAAGAAGATGAAATCAACCAAAAATGATTCCATCTTTTCTTTTAACAGGAGGGTTTATGAAAGGACAGAAACTCATTCAGTATCTCTATATAGGACTTGTCATATTGGTCTTGGGATTTTTTGGCTATGTTTTTATGAATGAAAATAGTATCAAAATTTCTACAAGACAGAATCAGGATTATTTCAAAGTAGAAAATGTCCAGGAAAGAATCATTCAAGATGATATGGCTCCTATAGGTATAAAAAAAGAATACACATGGAATCTTCAGAAAGGATCTTCTGAAGGTGAGTGTTTGGGTTTTTATGTGGTGCACCAGTATGTGGATGTGTATATTGAAAATGAACGGGTATATCATTTAGGATCAAAGGATGATTCACTTGGAAAAACGGTTGGAAGTGACTGGGTATTTGTTCCTTTGAACGAAATGGATCAAGGAAAAAGAATTCGAGTCGTGATAACACCTGTTTATAAGAGCGTAGAAAACAGAGAGGTTTCATTTCTGATTGGAGCACAAATGGAAATTTATTCGGATCAGTTAAACAAGGATTTTCCTGAGCTTTTACTTAGCATGGTGCTCATTCAGTTAGGTATTTTGCTTCTCTTCATTTCTCTGTATCAGATGTTCCGGAAAAAATCAGTGAATGATTTTTTGTATCTTTCTTGTTTCTCATTGACACTGGGTGTATGGAAACTGTCGGATACAAGGTTTTCACCTCTTTTGTTCCCTCAGCATACCTATCTGCTTTCTTGTTTATCTTTGGTTACATTGATGATATCAGCGATTCCTTTAATGATGATCATAAAAAACCAGACAAATAAAAAACAAAGTTTTCTTCTAAGTGGACTGACTTTATTGATGATTTTAGCCTCTTTTGTTATGATCCTGCTTCAGTTGTTTCATATTCAGGATTTTAGAGAAACTCTGTTTATTACACATATATTGCTGATAATGTCGATTTTGTTCATTACAGGTATTCTAATGCAGTTATGGTTTCAAAAGTCTTATACGCATAAAGAAAAAGTAAAAAAAGGATTGTTTCTGTTTTGCATCGTAGGTGGCATGCTTGATATCATCCATTTCTATGTTCAAGGAAACTCCGTGGGAATTTTCTATACATTAGTTGGATTTGTTTTGTATATTATTATGACCGGTGGAATTAAAGTCATAGAAATCAGCGAGCAAGAAAAACGGCTGAAAGAACAGGAAGCAGAATTAGCAAGAAGCAGAGTATCCATCATGCTGAGCCAGATTCAGCCACACTTTCTTTATAATGCATTGAATTCCATTTATCATCTTTGTGAAATGGATCCAATGACTGCCAAAAAAGCAATCATTGATTTTTCAGATTATCTCAGAGTGAATCTGGATTCGCTCAACAGAACTACACTGGTACCTTTTTCGATGGAATTGAAACATATTAAAACATATCTGAATCTAGAAAAAATGCGTTTCGAGGAAGATCTGCAAGTTGTCTATGATATTCAGACCGTTCAGTTTTCACTTCCATCCTTAACGATTCAGCCTCTTGTGGAAAATGCCATCAAACATGGAATGAAGGGAATATCATCAGCCCTTACATTAACGATTCAAACCATTGAAAAAGAAGAAACTTATGAAATTCATGTAATAGATGATGGAAAGGGATTTGATATCAGTCAGAAAAATACGGATACCACAAAAACACATGTTGGAATAGAAAATGTCAGAAACCGTTTGAGTGAAATGTGTCATGGCTCTTTGCAGATCCAAAGTGAAATTGGAAAAGGCACTCATGCTATTGTTGTAATACCAAAAAGCAAGAATATGTCATAGGCTTTATTGCAGTTATATTGTACTAAGTATACTAAAATGTAAGCATTGAGGAAAAGCTATGAAAAATAGAAATCATTTATTATTAGATAATCCCATACTTAGTTCATTTTTGATGCCAGTTCTTTTTATGGTAATGCTTAACTTGATGTCTACTTTCACAGCTCTTTTATTTGAGAATGCATTTGGGAAAACAAGCTTGCTTTATATGATCAATGATGATATCGCTTGTTTTTGTGTTTCCATGCTGTTTATCATTTTTATGAATCAGTTTTTTAAGAAGAACTGTCATTTTGGCATCACCAGTGGAAATTTTAAAAAAGGAATGTTGCTTTCATTGCCCGGTCTTATTATAGTATTTTGGAATCTTCTGCAGATAATAGTCAATCATCTTCCTCTTGTGAGTGGTACCAATGCTGTCATTGCAGCAATAATTGCAGGAATTGGTCCAGGTGTTGCAGAAGAAATTATGAGTCGAGGATTTGTCATCTCGAATCTGATGCGTTTATGGAAAGATAAGGACAAGAAATATTTGTATATCCTGTTTATTTCCGGTTTCTCATTTGGTTTGTTGCATGCAGTGAACTATTTTGCGACATACGATCTATTGGGAACATTTGTTCAAGTGATTTATGCGAGTGCCATCGGTATTTTCTATGCAGCAGTTTATTTGCGTTCCAGAAACTTGTGGGGCGTGATGATCGTACATTCTTTAACGGACATCGTTGCAATGATGATTGTTTATGAAATGGGAAATACGACGATATTGGATGTTATTTTTGCTTTGGTCCTTTCCATTATAATGATTGGCATAGCATTATTGATCATTCGCCCAGGAACTTATCAGGAAATGGATGAAATCTGGGAAGATAACTGGGAATTAAGTACCGGGATCACAAAAAGACCATTATGGAAAACTATCCGCATTTTTCTATTTGTCCTTTTTATTCTTTTTGCTTCTTCTGTTGGGGTGGTGTTGTATAAGTCATACATGGGTTATCAGACAGGAGCTCCTCAAATCACAGATGTTGAATGTGAAATAAATCCGGAAAAGACACAAATCAAGATCCAGATGCCTAAAGAAATGGGATCAATGATTACTCTTAATAATTCAGATCCAGAAGTGCTGATACAGACAATGGTAACGGTAGAAGAAAAGAAGACCAGTTATACATTTAAAGTTGGCAATGTTCAAGAAGAAAAAAAGGTTACTTTAAATTTTAAGTCAGTAATCTTAGACAACCAAAATGAATTAACCATGGGTACTTATACGATCGTAATATCCATTGATAAAAACGGAAAGATTACAGATTACCATGATGTAAATTAGTGTAATAAAAAATCGTTATTTAAACAAAAAAACGATTTTTTTATTTTGAATACGATGTCCTTTTGTTGTCCTTTGGTTTGTATAATATTACTAATTAAAAGTTTGGGTGATTTGTTATGTGGGCTAGTTGTTTGTTGATTAGTATTTTATTATGGAGCGTTACAAGTATTTTTTATAAAAAAGGTGCATATAAGGATGATTAAAGTGGTCCCCTTGTCAAGGACAAAAATAAAAAAAGAACTTTAAAAGAATAAATAAAAGAATTATCCTCCTGTTGAAGTGAATAGGAGGAATTTTTTATGGAATATAAATGTAAATGGTATTTGTCTGATGGAAGTGTTTTGAGAGGTAAAACAGCTGCTAAATATTTACATACAAAGCTAAAGAACTATGAGAGATTGATTGAAGATGTGGATTGTGTCCTGTCTAGATCTTTGAAATCCAATCATATTGTAGAAGAAAATACTTTAGCTAATACAGTCATGTCTACCGGCGAAACTTTGTCCATTATTCAAATAGAACTTGAATTATTGTTAGAAAGGGTGTCTTGTGTTTTGGAAGATTCCTGATTTCGAGCATCCTTGACCTTTTTGATCTTTTCTTTGATCTTATCAGGTTCTTTGATATATTCTTTCAGTGGATAGTTTCCTGTCTGATAATATTCATAAAATTCATTTGGAGATAACTTGGCCAAATTGTATTGGTATCTTTCATTATTATAGTAGTCAATATAATCATCAATGATTTCCTTAAGTTCTTCAAATGTTTCTATATCCTTGAAATTCTCACCAATCTCATCCTTCATATGTCCAAAAAAGGATTCTTGTGGTGCATTGTCCCAACAGTTTCCTCGTCTTGACATCGATCGTCGAATTTCTTTATCTTCCAATAGATCGATGAATTGTATTGAGGAATAATGTGCCCCTTGATCTGAATGTATTAATGCATCTGTATGTATCTTTTCTTTATGATTTTCAAATAGTTGATTCACTGTTTCTAAAACAAATTCTTCTTCCATCGACAGTGACAAGACGTATGCAAGTATCTGCTTTGCAAAGGCATCTTTGATGACCGATAGATAAGTTTTCGTCCTTTTTTGCGAAAAGTAAAAATAAGTTATATCCGTCAATAAGACATATCCTGGCCCATAATCTTCAAAATGCCTATCTAATAGATTTTCTGCATAATTGGATGTTCTTATCGCTTTCATCATTCTTCGATATGGATTAGCTTTACGTATCGGGCAGAGCAGATGATATTTTTTCATCAATCTGGATATCTTCTTTTCGTTCATGACGATTCCTTTATGCAATAGCCGCATTCGTATGCCTCGTCTTCCTTTATCTATTCCTTTATGTTTGTAAGCATCCAATATCAAATCGAAATCTTTTTCATCTTGTTTTTCTTTCTTTTTCATGTATGATTCTGGATTTTTCTTTGAGTTTATCCATGCATAATAACCACTTTTGGATACTCCTGCTGCCTCACAAAGATAGGCTATTGTAAGTGTATTGCCCTTTGATTGCAATGTCCTATTGATCAGTTCGTATTTTTCTCTTGCTCCTTTATCCTTTGCATCTTGGATAGTTGCTTTCTGTTGATAGATCTGACTCTTTTTAAAAAATCATTCTCTTGTTGGAGAATTTTGTTTTTATGTTTCAAACGTGCGATTTGTTCTTCCGGTGTTAGATCTTTTGTGATGGGTCTTCCACTATTGCCTTTGCGTGTATCCTTGAATCCTGCTGATCGTTCAGCTTCCTTTTTGATGCGATAAGTAAAATTATTTCTTCGCTTATTATCTATAACTTTTAGATCAAACCCATATTTATAGAAGATCATCGACGGAGACATTCCACTTTGATAGTCATTCCAGAATAGTTCCTTAAAAGTCTCACTGTAATTGATATAATTCTCAGTTACACTTGTAACATATGGATTTCCTTTTAAATGTTCAATTTGTTCTTGTGTGAATTTCTTTACTGCCATCTTTATTTCTGCTCCTTACCAATAGTTTACCAAAAAGAAAGAACCCTGTAAGTAGGGTTCCGTTATTTTATCTCTTTTTTTGGTTGTCCTATTTACAGGGTCCATTTTAGATCGATATATCCATTTAAAATTTTCGGTGATTACAGGACTTCTATGTTTTATTATAGCTTTATGTTACATTGTCATTCGAGAAGAATCCTTTTCGATATGGGAAAGTGCAATTCGATTCTGGCCAATGACTTTGTTTGGAATTATCTATGCTATCGGAAACACTTTTACCTTTAAAGGTTTTTTGTATAATGATGTATTCGTAATTGCTCCTATTGAAAATACAGCCAATGGTTCTTATGTCTTGATCTTGATTATAATGTATGTGTTGCTGGGTCGTGTTAATTCCGTTTGGGAAGTGTTAACACCATATAAAATTATTGGAATTCTATGTATTTGTGCAGGTATTGCATTCCTTGCTTTTGTTCAGCATCAACAGGCGAAATCTTCGGGTAATTATGAAAGATTTAAAGCAGGGGCATCAGCACTGATCTTTCCATTGCTTTTTTCAATGATGGATGGTCTTGAAACAGTCGTCAGTGGCTTATGTTTGGATAAAACATTCGGATTCGCCATGCCGGAAGGAGACAGCATTATTATCGGCGGAATGGAATATGCTTTCTTTGCTTTGATTTTCTGGATCTACATTAGTATCAAGGAAAAGAAATTATTCAATCCTGTCTCAAAAAAATATATGCTTTTTTTCGGTGGTGCTTTATGTGATAACATTGCCATTGTATCATATTCATATGCAATGGCGATTGATTCTGTGGCAACAGATCCCATTCTTGCTGTTTATCCCGTGATTACGATATTGCTGTCAAGAATTCTATTAAAAGAGAAACTTTCAAAGAAACAGTATTTGTGTTTGGTGTTGTTGCTTGTAGGAAGTTTCATGATCGTTATTGAACAGATAATGTAAGTATTGAAAGGGATAGTATGAAAAAGTGTTTTTCCAATAAAAAATTTCGATCGTTGCTCTTGACGGGATCTTTTACCGTTATCATACAGTATTTGATGATCCTTTCTGATACGATTATCATAGGAAATATATTAGGTGAACAGGAACTTGCCGCCGTTAATGTGATCAAGCCTGTTCAATCTTTTGTTATCTTTGTTACTTCTTTGATCAGTATTGGTACGTCAGTTTATTATTCATATGAAATAGGTAAATTCAATAAAAATCGAGCTGATTGTATTTTTGGAGAAGGAATTTTTCTTGCGACATTATCAGGCATTCTGCTTTTTTTGGCAGGAGTATATGGAAATGATATTTATTTCAATTATCTAAATATTTCTTCTCAAGTGAGAATGGGTGCTTTTAATTACTATTTCTATTATCAGTTTGTAATCCTTCTTCTACCTTTTTATACTGTCTTGCTTGAACTTGTTTATGCTGATGGTGATGAATGGATCTGTAATATTTCAAGTGTCGTTCAAATCCTTGTGAATATTCTTTTTTCTGTTTTGTTGTGCTATCGAATTGGTATTTTGGGAGTAGGATTAGGTTCTTTATTTGGAATGATTTCAAGCATAGCGATCTTGTTAATTCATTTTATGAGAAAACAGAATACTCTTCATTTTGTCTTACATTTCAATTATCAGGATATTTTAAATATAATAAGATGTGGAATGACAGATTCAAGTGCTTATTTATTTATGGGAATGACTTCTTTTGCTACATCAAAATTCGTGCTAACTAATTTTGGTGAATATTATTTACCGATTCTACTTGTTGTTTTTGATATTATTGAATTAACGCTTGTCTTTGATGGAATTGGACAGGCAGTCACACCAATCATCAATGTATATCGAGGAGAAAAGAATCATGCTGGTATTCGAAGGATCATGAGGACGTCTTTGATGTATGCAACTGCAGAAGGAATAGGTCTATCTATATTGCTATACTTTTTTGGCGAGAATGTGGCAGTACTGCTTGGACTTTCAGATGCTGAATTGATTGAAATCAGCAGTGTTGCTATACGTTTGGTCAGTCCGTTCTTTTTCTGTTCTGGGATCTTGTTCTTAGGAACAACCTATTACATGATCATTCAGAAAGAAATTCTTGCGACAGTGATTACCGGTGTGAAAGATGCTCTGATTCCAATTACTTTTATCTGCATATTTGGTCTTTTCTTTGGCATTCATGGAGTATGGATTGGTTTAGGTCTGTCTCCGTTTGTTTCTGTTGTTTTAATTTCTCTGTATATCTTGATGCGTTATGGAAAAGAAAAGTTTCCTTTGCTTTTGGAGAAAGATGATCGAGAAATCTATATCTATGATATTGAATTGAATTAACAAAATATTCTAGATCTCAGAGATCAAGTAGAACATCTTCTTTTGGAAAAAAATATTCAGCGAAAAAGCATTCATCAAGTTATGTTGTATATTGAAGAAGTTGGCATACTGATTTATGAAAAAAACAAAGGAAAGAAAACTTTATGTGAATGTAGCATTATTCTTGGTGATGACATTGAAATCATTCTTCGAGATGACGGCATTATATTTGATCTGACTGATCCGGATAATTCAATTGAATCACTTAGAGGTTATGTAGTGGCCCATCTCATGTTGCATCTGCCAAACAGATTTAATCTTATGACAACAGGATATAATCGCAATATGTTTAGATTCAACAAATAGATCCGTTTTATGAATAATAAAATCCCATCTTTATAGATAATGATATCTACTTTGGTGGGATTGATTTATATAGTTTCACTTTTAAAGAAGTTTCATCACATGCTTTTCCATGAAGTCAGCCCAACCGTCATCATCACAAGACTTTTCTGTGATCATATCAGCAATCGCCTTAGTATCCTCACTTCCATTGATCATACAGACACCTGTACCTGCTACTTTCAGCATTTCATTGTCATTGGTGGTATCACCAAAAGCCATCACATTTTCCAGTGGTATGTTTTGCATTTCAAAGACATTTTTTAATGCATAGGATTTATTGATTCTCTTATCACAAAATTCCATCAGCCCAGGTTGTGTCTTAAATCCCACAAAATGATCCGATGGGTGTTCATTGACCCATTTTTCCACTTCAGGCATGATTTCTTCATCAACACGGAACATAATTTTCGCAGTTTCTTCTGCATAAAGATCTTCTTCCTTTTCCACAATTTCTACAGGGAGCGAAGTTAGTGAAGCGTACAGTCGAACCATCTCATCATCTTTTAGAAATAGCTGTGAATTATTTCGATAGACGGATGGATTGGTATCAAAGTGCGACATCAGATCGATCGTTTCCTTGATCCATTCTTTTTTCAGAACATAATAATTGTATTCTTTCTGATGGATACCATCCCATAAGGATGATCCATTTAATGCAATCAGAACATCAAAATCGTCATATCCCCAACTTTTCATTGAATAACGGATCTGATAGAGAGGTCTTCCTGAAGCAACTCCAAAATATACTCCATTGTTTCTTAATGTATCAATCATTTCTTTTGCTTTTGGAGTCAATGTCTGATGTTTGACAATAAGGGTTGAATCTAAATCGCAGATCACAAGTTTTGGCTTATTCATATTATCACCCCAAAGTATCATAGCACAAACATATTTGTTATTCTTGTCAAAGTTTGAACAGTAGATATTTTATATAAAAATCTAGACTGATTGTATGTTTTATGATATCCTATATAAGTACTTGGGGTTTTAGCTCAGTTGGGAGAGCGCTACGCTGGCAGCGTAGAGGTCAGGGGTTCGAACCCCCTAAGCTCCACCAAATTACATATAAGAGGCTGTAACGAAATAGAAAAATTTCGAAGATGAAATTCATTCTGTAGAGG
>CAMEUL010000002.1 GCA_945938205.1 uncultured Traorella sp.
CATTATTCCTGGAATTTACAAGGTATATCAGTATTATATGATTCCTTACATTCTGGCAGAAAATCCAGAAATGGATAGCGCAGATGTATTTGCGATGACCAAATTATTGACAAAAAACTGCAAACTTGAAATTTTCATTCTTGAACTGTCATTTTTCCTTTGGTGCTTGCTGATTCCTTTAACTTGCGGACTGGCTTATTTCTATGTCATTCCTTATATCAATTCCACATTTGCGGAATGCTATGTATTCTTAAGAAACCGTGCTATTGATAATGGAGATATCGTACCGGACAACAATTCAAGTGACGAAGAGGTTGAGGTAGAATATGTTGAACCAACAATCGAAGATCTTCATTAGTGGTGCCAGTGATGGCTTGGGCAAAGCTATTTCCCTGGAAATTGCGAAACGTACGACTTGCAAATTGGCTTTGTGTGGAAGAAATGAAGCAAAACTAAAAAAAGTATTGAAAGATATTCAGGATATCAACCCTGAAATGGAAGTACTCGTGGCTGCTTTTGACGCAACCGATGAAACCGCCTGTCAGCAGTTTGCCGATCATGTGCTGAACGCTTTTGGAAACATTGATATTTTGGTGAACAATGCCGGTGCCAACCTACGAAAAAGCAAGGTGGAAGATATCAGAATTGATGAACTTAAAAATATGTTTTCTTTAAACTGTGTAGCTTCTTTGATCTTTATTCAGAAATTCTTGCCGAAAATGAAAGAAAACAAAGAAGGACTGATTTTAGATATCTTATCTAGCGTATGTTTAGCGAATATCGAAAACATGGCAGCCTACACTGCCAGCAAGCAGGCTATGAATGCTATTCATAAGATCCTGGTGAAAGAAGTGCAGAAAGATAACATCAAGGTTAGTGGTATTTATCCAGGTGGTATCAATACCAACTTTAGAGAAATCGAACGTAAGGATTATTTGGAGCCTGACAAACTTGCACGTGTCATTGTGGATGTGATGGAACTGGATGATGGCGTCGTTCATGATCTGGTGTTACGTCCGATGGTTGAAAATAATTTCTGATCCTGATTCATTGAATCAGGATTTTTATTGAGGTGAACTCTCATTTCGTCTATAATAGAAAAGGTGATGAATATGAAATATAAAATACCGTTCATTGTAATTATGTGGATCATTTGGGGACGATTCAGCCATCTCATGCCTTCGACTGTGCAAGAAATGCTGTCCATCATCCCTGTGATCATAACTATATGCCTTGTCTTTGACTGGATTCCTTTTCAATCGTTCAAAAGAAACAAATTCAAAAAACAGGAAAAACAAGTACTGCAAAAATTAAAAACTGAACCTACTTTGATCATCAGTGAAACCATTCATGTGCAGATGGAAAAAGAATCCATCGATAACATCTATGTATATTATTTAGATGAAAAGATTGCTTCTTTGGCTGATTTTAAAGAAAAACATCCTGAAAAATATGCTGATCTTCTTAATAAGATCCTAACAGCTAAAAAAGTAGAAATCAAAGAAAAGAAACCTTTGCCTTTTGAATCAAGTATTCAAATGATTGAAAGCTACAATATTGATATCCCGGATGAAGAAGTCTCTATGGGATTGTATCATTGTGCCAATCAGTTGAAATATCTTCAAAAACTTTTGATCGAATATCCACAAGATAATTCGAAAATAAGAAAATTAGAAGACTATTACCTTCCTATTCTGATCGATATCCTTGAAAACTATATCAAGGTCAGCAAAAGCTCTGATGCCACTCAGTTGAAAAAGAAACTCAATCAGACATTAGTTTTAGTAAATGAAGCCATCAAAAATATTACACATACTTTATTTGATGAGGATAAACTGAATCTGAATGTGGATATGAAGGTCTTGCAGGATCTTCTAAAAAAAGATGGTCTTGTGAATGAGATGAGCCAAGATCAGCTGAAGGCTTACATGGAGGAATAACATGCGTCAGGAAAAAGATATCTTTGACACCATTGATGATTATTTTTCAAATATCAATGGGGATGAAATTGCCAAGAAGATTACAAAAACCGTGAATGATTTTTCAGATAATCTGGCTTCTTCTATTGAAGACTCCATGAAGAACAGCGGTTATGATTCCTTTGGCGAATTTGTGGAAGGTGAAATCAAAGACAATAAAGGAAAAAAGCCTCAGTTCACCAATATGATGAAGGAATATACTTCACGTTATGACTATGTGAAAGATGCTTTAAACAATGTGAATTATGAAATCAAATATCGTGGCTATTTCAAAGAAGGACATATGCAGGCGTTAAATGATGTTTCTTCACTATTAACAACTTATTCTAATGATCTGGATGCTTTATTTCATAAAATCAAAGAACAGATCCAAGAAATCAGAATGCATAAAAGCCAATATAAAAAAGCTTACTATGATGGCTATATTGCCGGATGTGAATATGCACAGAAAGCCATCAAAAGAAGTAAGCAAGTCATGATGAAGAAAGTATTGGATGAAATACACAGTTAAAAAGAGTTCACAAGAACTCTTTTTTGATAGTTGTTTACTATTCAATTTCTGTAATGACCATTTTATCTAAAAATGAAGTCACTTCATCCAAACTTTTTGGATGAGCATTGATTCTTTGACTGGCAGCTGCATAACAGGCTCCACCGAGTTTTAATGCATCTTCTTCACTGGCTTTTAAATCAAGACCTACAACAAAGCCTGCGACAAATCCATCTCCAGCTCCAATTCTTGATTTTACACTGAGTTCTAATGCTTCTAGATGCAGCATTTTATCCTTGGTCAGATAATAAAGTCCTTTTCCATCTGTTGTGATACAAAGTGCCTGACATCCCTGATCTAGGATTTCTCTTCACATTGTTTTTATTTCACTTTCAGTTAATTCTGCGTCAATTAAATTGTAATGAGCAAGATCTTTGGCACTCATTTTGATGTATTCAGGAGAAGCCTTCAGTGTTTCTGAGATATATTTCATAGACGTGTCTAAGAATACTTTTGCTTTATTATCATGTGCTATCTCACAAAGTGTTTTATAAGTGGAAGAGGAGCATCCTTTTGGAAGAGATCCGCTTAACACAAGAATTGAATTGCGATCCAATTGAGCTCTAAAATATTCAAGTAATGCTTCCATTTCATCATTGAGAATAAATGGGCCTTCTTCATTGAATTCACTGATGCCATTTTCATCGATAACTTTCAAATTGGTTCGTGTATTCCCAATGATATCAATAATATGTGTATCAATGTTTTCTCTTTTTAATAGCATTTCCACAATAGTTCCGGCACTGCCTCCCAAAAAGCCGACAGCAATGGAATGCTGATTCAGAATTTTGATGTCACGTGATACATTGATTCCTTTTCCTCCTGCATCACTTTCCACCTGCAGCAAACGATTGATCTGATTAAGTTGAATAGAATCCACGTGGGCGATTTTATCCACTGCTGGATTTAATGTACATGTATATATCATAGATATTCCCTCGTTTTTATATTATCGTACAATTACCACTTATTTTCAACCTTTTCCGCAAATCCCAAAAAGTCTTTGATGTGAATTTCAGTACCATCATCAAGTACCGCGACTCCTGTGAAATATCCAAATACCTGATGCTGATCTGATTTGATGAGTTTCACATCAGTACAGGCAGCACGATCAAAAATAGGAACAAAATCCATTTCAAAACGAGCATCACTGCTGGTGAAGGTCCAAGGACTCAAATAATCTTCTTTCCCATTTTTCATTGGAATATTGAAAGTAACATGTTCGAGTTTGTGAGCTTTTCCTTTATAGAAAAGCATGTTCTCAGTAGCAGCACTGGTATCACCAAAGCCATAGCCAATATTAAATCCAAAGTCTTCTCCATCTACAACACCACTAGCACTTCCCCAATACCAGGTATTATGATAGGTCCAAACACCTCTTCCCCAATCTAAAGTCGCAAAAGTATTTTGCGGTGAGAATTCAATAGTTTGACCTTTGAATTGAACATTTCCTTTTGCACGCATACAATTAATTTTTTGATTATAGTGAAACTGTTTTTCTTTTTCAAATGGAGTTGCGATAACCATACTTTCTTCTGGTTCATGCGTTAATTCAAATTCTACATTTACATCTTCACCCTTCATGAAATCTTTCATGGATGCTTTTAAGATACGTTTGTCATTCAGTGTTTCAAAGATGAAATCACAGGTTTTATTATGATATTCTATCTTTCCATATGATGAAGAATTAGGAAAATTCAGTTTTCCCATAGGAAAAGCAAACATACGAGATACGGTTTTTTCTCTTCCTTTTTCAAAGTCCAATAAAGATAGACTCATCAGTCCCATATAAGCATTATCATCCATAGTCAAGGCTACACCCATTTTGTCATTGACAATTAAATAATAATCCCATTCTTTAATTTTAAACTTACTTGCTTTGATGTCTTTTCGATTATATTCCCAAAGCATCTTTTTCGCATAACCAGGATATGCAATATTCCCATGTTCATCTAATAATGGTAGTCTTTCTTTGATTTCTTTCATGATGTCATCTCCCTAATCACATCATATCACTTTAGTAGAATTGTTGGAATAAAAACAATTCATATGTTCATGATCTTATAAAAAATGTCAATTTTTTATAAGATGAAGGCAATAATATAGAACCATCGTATAAATTTTTGCATTTTTTTATGTGATGTGCTGTAATTTTAGCGCAATCGCATAAAAAAGGAGAGATTTTTATATGAAATATACATCTTTATATAAAAAGTTTTTTATGGATCCTGCTCATTTTGAAGAAGATTATCAGTCTCTTCTTCATGATCCTTCCACTGTAATCTTTAACATAAACATTCATAATTATCCTGTTTTTCTTTCCGTTAATCCGGAATTATTAAAACTGATTGAAGAAATATATGAATATAATAATAAAATCATTATGAAAACACGCGGAAATCGTGAGCTTCCATTGATCTCTATAGATTGGCTTACAAATTTTTCGTTAATCGAAGAAATCAAGATGACCAACGAAATGGAAAGCATTTCTTCTACCAGAAAGCAATTAAAGGAACTCATGGAAACGAAAAATCCTACAACCTATTTACGCTTTTATGGAATGGTCAATAAATTTAGAAAACTATTGAGTGGTCAGGAAATTATGCTTCATGATAGCATGGATATTCGAAAACTGTATGATGAAATATTGATTCAAGATATTCAAAAAGAAGATCCAAAAGATCTTCCAGATGGTATCATTTTCAGAAAGAATCAAGTAGAAGTGGATTCTTTTGGGAAAACCATTCATGATGGAAGCATGCCTGAAGAAAGAATTATTGAAATCATGAATCAATCGATTCAGATACTCAATGATGAAAAACTCCCACTTCTTATAAGAGTAGCAATATTTCATTATCTATTTGGCTATATTCATCCTTTTTATGAAGGAAATGGAAGAATGTTACGTTTCATCAGCAGCGCTTATTTATGCAAGACCCTTGATATTCTTTGTGCTTTACAGTTATCGATTTCATGTAAGCAAAATCAAAAGAAGTATTACGAAGCTTTCAAGATTACCAATGATATAAGAAATAGAGCTGATATTACAACTTTTGTATTCTATTTTCTGGAAATAATAAAAGATGGTTTAATACACCTTCTTGAAACTGTTGAAAATAAAACAGAACAGTTCTTTTTCTTCAAAGATAAAATCAGCAACAAAAAAATAAACAATAAAGAAAAAGAATTATTGTTTGTCCTTTTACAAGCCACTCTTTTTGATTTTGAGGGATTAACCATCAAAGATCTAGAAAACATATTAGATTATTCAAGTGTAACCATACGTTCATATTTGAATTCAAAAAGTATTTCTTCAATGATTGATATTGATACAAAAGATAAATCTTATCGCTATTCTTTATTACTTGATAAGATATAGAAACATATTTAAATACTTAATTAGGCCTTTCTCTTCGGAGATTGGCTTTTTTACAATTTGAGTACATCATAAAATAAGAACACTAAGTATGTCTGTGATAGTGATTTATTGGACTCTACTCACAGATGAAAATGGAGATGTCATCATTGATTGTAGAACGATTTTTGAATTTGAAAGCATTCTTAAAGAAAATGTAAATAAAATAAGAAATATATTTCATCCCTCACATACTAACCCTGAGGTGATGCAATGGCGGCAGCACATAAAGGTGCCATCAGCTTTGGATTAGTTCATATTCCTATAGAACTGCATAGAACCACACAAGATAATGACATATCCTTTAATCAAATATGTAAAGACACCAAAGAAAGAGTACGTTATAAGAAATACTGTCCAAGTTGTAATAAAGAAATCAAATCAGAAGATATCATTAAAGGATATCAATATGAAAAAGATAAGTATATTTTAATGTCTCAGGAAGAAATCGATGCATTGAAAGCAGAAAAAGATCGTACGATTCATATTCTTCATTTCACAGAATTAAAAGATATCAATGATCTTTATTTCGAAAAGAACTATTATGCTATTCCTGAGAAAAGTGCTGTAAAAGCTTATGAATTACTCTTTAAATCTTTAAGTTCATTAAAACTGACAGCCATTGGTCAATGTGTCATTGGTACAAAAGAAACCTTGGTAGCCATTGTACCATTAAAAGATGTTCTTATTGTTAAAACACTCTTTTATGAAGATGAGATAGCCGAAATACCCAAAAGTATCTCACATCCAAAAGTATCTACAACTGAATTAAAAATGGCAAAACAACTCATTGAAGCCATGAAAAAATCCTTTGATCCAACTCTTTACTTTGATTCATTCCATAAGAAACTCAAAAGTGTTATTGAAGCAAAAATTCAAGGAAATGAAATCACTGTATCAGATAATTCAGAAGAGTTTACTCCAATGGATCTTATGGATGCCTTAACTCAATCACTTCAACAAGTTGAAAATAGAGTCCACTAATGGATAAAACCATAACTCCAATGTTAATTGGTAAAGAGAGAGAACCTTTTGACAGTGATGAATACTTATTTGAATTAAAGATGGATGGCATCCGCTGCTTAGTGTTTATTGAAAACAATAAAGTGGATTTACGGAATAAAAGAAATATCAAGTTATTACCAAAATTCCCCGAAATGAAAGATCTTGGAAAATATGTCAAACATGATTGTATCTTGGATGGAGAACTCTACTGTTTTCATGATGGAAAAATTGATTTTTCTAAAATACAAAAACGTACATTCATAAAAAATCCATTTAAGATCCAACTTGAAAGTAAACAACATCCTGCAGTATTTACTGCTTTTGATATTCTTTATGATAACAAGGAAGATGTCACTCATCTTCCTTTAATTGAAAGAAAGAACTTATTAAAACAATGTATCAAAGAAACCAGTCATTTCAACATTTCTCGTTTTATCTTTCATGATGGTATACAACTTTATGAAAGAACCAAAGAATTAAATCTTGAAGGTATTGTTGCCAAGAAAATACATAGTATTTATAAAACTAATACTCGTACAAAAGACTGGATCAAAATCAAGTATTTGAAAGATGATGATTTTGTAGTTGTAGGATATATAGAAAAAGAAAAAGGTATCTCATTGATCCTCGCTCAGTATGATCATAATGCTCTTGTCTATATAGGACAAGTCATTACTTCAAAACAGAATTTACCTAAAGTACAGATATCTGATAATTTTTTATTTGATATTGATGATGTTATTTGGATAAAACCTCATTTGATTGCTAGAGTGAAATTTATGGAACGTACTCTAAATAATTCATTAAGACAGCCTGTATTTGTAGACTTCATTACAGATAAAGATGAGAAAGAATGCAAAGTGCCTTGATTCATAAGAACCAAGGCACTTTACTTATAAATTTGGTTTATATTATCTGTGTTTGATTTTCCAATAAACCAGATAGCCAATCAGCAGAACAGCACTGGCAATTGTCAATATCACAGATATGATAATATATTGATTATCTCCTGTTTCAGGTGATGTTTGGATTGTAATTTCTTTAGCTTTCACTGTTACTTGAATGATTATTTCAGTAGAGATAGCATTTGGATTGGTGACATCTTCTGGAACACTTACGATTCCTTTCACTGAGAAAACTTGTTGTTCTTTCTTACTTGGATCATAGGATCCAAGTAGATGATCCAAATCCCAAGTAACTTCTTCTTGTATTCCTTCAGGATTGAGTTCTGTTGTAATAAGTGTTTTATCTGGAAGAGGAAGGTCTTCAAGTTGAATGCCATTTTCAACAGTAATGCCATCTGGATTTTGAACAGAAAGAAGAATGTTAGTAAAAGAATTTGGAATACTGATTTCAATAGGAAGTGATGCGTAATCCGTCATGCCTTCATCTGTAATTTTTTCTGCAATCAGATAAACATGATCACTTGAATTCAAACGAACTGGTAACACAAATTCTAGAAAACCATTTTCATGGACTTCAGAAGTGATATTCTGATAATGCTGAATAGATGCATTTGATTCAGTATACTCTTTATCTGTAATCAATAAAGAAATTCTATTGGCTTGATTTATATTGCTGTCTGAATAAGAATATGGAACGTTTAAAAGGGTATTGCCATTCTGAAGATGTTTGGTAATCTGGCCTGAAACTGAAAGATGCATACTTGAATCAAGTAGTGTCAACTCATAGATGTTTTCAGCAAGTCTTGTGGTGAATAGAATTGAAGAAGGATCAATCCTAAAAGCAGGACTTACACCTAATTCAAATCCATAACCATATCCTCGATAATCATTATATCCAACTGAACTTAATTGATAATTATTTAGTAATGGACGATAAGCCGTTCTTAACCACCAATTAGAATCCGATTTATTTAAAAAGTTTTCATTATTCCCATATTTAGAAAAAACTTCTTTTGTACTGAGAAGATATATCTTTTCAGAAGAAGCATAATCTTTAAAGTTTGTTGCTTCCCAATCAGTTGAATGAATAAGTAAATCATATGTTTCTACTGGATGATTTGTTGTTAAGATTAGATTTCTTTCAATAGTATTGAATACAGAATCTTTCGAATAGAAATTATTACCATTCAACCAGTTTCTTAAATCACTGGTTGACCAATTATTCAAGTCGTCAGTTCTATCATCATTATTGAATGGAAGATTTGTTATCACTGTATCACAATCTAATAGAATTTCATTCTGATTTGATTTCAAAACACGAAATAACATTGGATCATTATTATATTGACCAAAGTATAATTTCTTGCCTGTTGAAGATTCCCATGTTTCTTCAGCAGTTAACTGAGAAGCACCCAAATGCTTGTTCTGTTCTTCTGCGGAAATAGGTAAAAAGAAACAAGATAAGCTTAATAGAAATGTAGTGATATAGAGTATTGTTATTTTCATATGATTTTCCCTTTCTTATGATTACATCATACAAAAAACACATACATTTGTCTATATCATATTTTAATAATGTATAATTACATTATCACATTACTAAATTCTAGCAACTACTTAATTCTCTTATTACCTAACCTATTGCAATATAATCAATCTTTAGTAAACACTCTAAGAATTAGTCAAGAATCTTGTTATTTTTCATACTTAAAATTATTTTGCAAATATTATCAACACATTCTAAATTCAAATCAGCATATAATGGCAAGGTTAATACCCTTTTACTAATATGTAAAGCTATTGGTGTTAAACTAGAATCAAACTGACCATGAAAACAGTCAAATGTATTTGTTAATGGATAAAAGTATTTTCGTGCTACTATTCCTTCGCTAGCAAGACGTTCAAATACTTCATTTCTTGTTGAGCCGAATACTTTCTCATTAATAATTATTGGAAAATATGAATAATTAGGTGTTACATCCTTTTGAATAGGATTTAATTGGATGCCTTCAACTCCCAGAAGATGGCTTCTATATCTTTCAACTACTTGCTTTCTTTTGTTTATTTCCTCATCTATATGTTTTAAATTACATAATCCCATGGCAGCACAAAACTCATTCATTTTAGCATTTGCACCTACACCATCAACAGTTTCCTGATCTTTTATCCCAAAATTTTTCAAACGATATAAAGCTTTTCCAAAATCTAAATCTTTATAGCAAACTGCTCCTCCTTCAATTGTATTAAATACTTTAGTGGCATGGAAGCTAAAGCAAGAAGCATCACCATATGATCCAATACAATTATTCTTATATCGAACACCAAATGTATGAGCAGCATCATAAATAACCTTTAAACCATATTTTTTAGCAATACGTTCAATTTCTTCCACATTACAAATGTTTCCATAAACGTGAACAGGAATAATTGCACAGGTTTTATCTGTGATTAGTGCTTCAATTTTAGATGTATCAATTGTAAAGTCAATCGGATTTATGTCACAAAATACAGGTGTCAAACCATTTCTAACTATTGCATGAGTCGTTGAAGCAAAAGTAAAAGGAGTAGTAATCACTTCTCCTTTCAGATTCATTGCTTGCATTGATAGTTCAAGTGCCATGTGACCATTAGTCAACAATTCAATATTTTCTATTCCTAAATACTCTCTTAACTCTTCTTGCAGTTTTTTGTGCTTGCTGCCCATATTTGTTAACCAATGAGTTTCCCAAATATCGCTAATTTCTTCAATATACTCTTCTAGTTGAGGCATTGAAGAACGAGTAACTAATACTTTTTCTTTCATATCATTTTGTTGAATAATTACGTACCTTGAAGATAGTAATCTTCACTTTCCTTTCTAGCCATCTATAGTTATAATAGTTGCTTGCTTTCTTTTTAAACACCTTCTAGTTTAACTACTAAAAAAAGATAATTGCCACTTTTTTATTTGAATGTATCTTTCCCATTTATACATCTTCTGGTATAAGTACAGATCACCTTCGAGTAAATACTAAAGTTGATTTGAAAAGTTAATTCATTAATGTTAAACTTAGAAGTTACCAAAAGTATTCTCCTGCTGAGATGACTAAACAGCATGATGATATCTAACTATAGTTATGTTCAATTCTTAATTGCAATCTCATATTCATAAAATACGCAGAATCATTATCGATTTTGAATCAAGTTTCCATTATGCCTTTAATAGATTTCATGGGATTCCATCGCTTTTTTAAAATCTTTAAGCATTTTTATATAATCATATTGTGGTGAATAACTTAATTCAATTTTTGCTGGTTCAATATCCATTATATATTGAGGAGCATTTGGTAGATCAGGTCTAAAAATAATCTTAGATGTTTTATTGCTACCTGAAAAAACGTCAATAATACCTTGTATCTGATTTAGTAGAGAAGTACCTATGCCAGTACCAACATTATAGTAGCCTTCATTTCTATCAACGAATAGTGCTTTATATAACATTTGACAAAAATCTTTTACATATACCATGTCTTTCAATCTTGTTGGATCTCCCCAAACTTCAATATCTTCTCCAGCGATTGCCTTATCTATTAAAGTTCGATAACCTATTTTATGTTTTATTCCATCTACATAATAATAATCAATAGGTGACCACAAATAAATTGTAGGCAAACGGAAAATAAAACGCTTAATACCATACATTTTGTGATAATTTTTTACTCATCACATAAATAGTATGGTCAGTAGTAAAACTAAATTTTCTTTCCATGTTAACTCTTAATAAAGGATTCTCTTCAGCGTGATCTTTAATATCTCCAAAACTTTGAGCATAAAGGATACGATCTACATTGTTTTCTTTGCAAAACTCCAGTATATTTAATGTACCAGTTATATTAACATCAATATATTTATATGGATCATATCCTTTCATTCTCGCTGGCATTGCTCCAGCCAAATCTACAACGGCATAAATGTCAGAAGGTAAATTTATGAAGTCTGTTTTTTTTGTTATGTCGACTTGATAATACTCAACCTTTTTATTTTCAAAATAATCTGTTTTTCTCGATCCTGAAGCGATAATCTCATATTCATTATTCTTATTATGCTCTAATAAATAATTAATAAAATACTTTCCAGTATCTCCACTAGCACCAAAAACTAAAATTTTTTTCATTTTTACTCCTTTTTTTTTCGATATAATCGAAAAATCATTTAACATTTTTTTACACTCTTCCTTTGAATTAAACATTAAAACATCAATGATAGATAGTCCCTCAATGAATTCATTTTTATATTGCTTGTATTCACGTAAATCACTTTTGATGAAATTTAGTTTAATATTGTTGCGGTCAAATTCTGCAAAGGAATACAGTTCTTGTCCACCAATAGCATTATAATATTCTGATGCCCCCATTAATCTACATATATCTATAACTTTATTTTGTCCTCTTAACTCATTATTCTTTTTTAATTCAGAAGAGAGTATAAAAGTAGTATTTATATCTAAGTATTCTGCTATTACTTTTATTGAATCTGCTAAATAAAGCGCCAAGTTTTTCTGATTGTTTTTTAAAATTTTTTCAAGTAAAGGATATACACTATCAAAATATGGAGCTTTGCAATAACAATTCTGTAACATACGTAGATTTTTATTTGTCAATGCATTATTTTGGTTCACTTCTATTTCATTAATCAATTTATTAGGGCTTGCACCTAATATAGGCAAATTAAAATATACTGCTTCTCCATTATTTAGAATTCGGTTACGATTTATCCAACCACCTTTGATATAGTTAACATCATCATAAATAACATATTTATCAACAATATTCATCAATTGCCAATATCCTAAGTAAGGAAAAAAATATGGTTGCATTATTCCTAATTTCATTTTAGATTTCTCCTTTCTTTAATGAATGATATAACGTTTTTGAATTCACTATTATTTAAATTCATGACTACCAATAATAAATTGGTAAATATGAGTGTTATAAAGAGTTGTAAAAATAAGTTAATCCAATTTATTTCTTTGATCAAAGAACATAATGCAAGATTTAAAACAATACAAATAATTGCCTTTACGCTTGATAAAAACATTGAAATAACAAAATGCTTTAACTCTAAAATCCCATTAAATAAATATTTTTTCACAATGTATATATTGCCTGGTAGATAAACAATCAAAGAACTTACAATAGATGAAATGAGAACACCATGTAAGCCAATAATTTGTATTAAATAAATATTTAAAACTAAGTTAACGATCGCTGCTATTATTGGTATAAATTTTCCTTGCCATAATATACCAGCTGCTTCTTGATAAACTGCCATAATAGAATATAATCGGCCACTATAGAAATAAATAACAAGCAAAACCACAATAGAAAAATCTAGAACATTACTTGCTCCACCCCAAAGAAATTCAAATGGTTGGAACAAAACCATACAACAGCTACAACAAACAACTACTAACCACATATAAACAAATTGTATATTATTAAATACTTTCCAACTGTATTGCTTTGTTTCTGTCGCAATAATATTTCCAATAATTGGTCGAATAGTATTATGAATAGTAGCAAATATAGAAATTAATGTAGTGATTATATAATAGTAATTACAATATGTTCCTAATATACTTAATCCTAAAAAAGCAGAGATTACAATGTTATCAACAGATAAATATACGGTTGATCCAATCTTTGAGAAGAAAGCACCAATGGAACTCTTAACAACTGCGAACAATTCTTCTTTTTCAATGCTTCCTTCACATTTATATTCTGGATATTTTTTGCTTGTTATGTATGAGTATATAATATTACTAACAATTGTCATTAAAGGCAGTACAATTACATATAGATAGTAATTACTAAAGAAAAGCAACAACACAATTTGTAATACTGATTGTAAAACAGAAACAATTGTTGCAATATTCATTTCTATATCATAACGTTGATGAGCAGATAATAGAATTCTTTTATAACCAAATAAAAAATAACTAACAGCTGTGTTGAAAACATAGATGAAATAAAGGATATATATATTAATATTTGAGGGATATGATCCTTCAATTAAATTAGGAATAAAAGGGATTAGTAAAATTGATAAGAGAATTATGAACGACCCAGTAAATCTATATACTGTTCGATAAAAACTCAATAATGCATTTATACGTTCAGTATCATGCTTAGCAATTGGTTTATAAAGTAAATATGAGATAGCCATTGAAAAGCCTAACTCACTTAAATTCAACATTTGTATAACAGAAGAAAGTAATGATCCTAATCCAAGATAATCATTTCCTAATTTATATATTATGATCGTTCTAGATGCAAAGGGAAGTAAATAATTCAATAGATTATTAATTATACCCATCTTTATTCCATTTTTAGCATTTCCTAATCTATTCATGTTTGAGAATTCTCCAAAGTTTATTTGTAATTCTAATTGCTTGAGTTCTATCAAATGAACAGCAGCATAAAACAAGATATTTAATAATTGCGCTAATTATACTTTTCTTTGAAATTAATGGTTTTAAATAATCATTTCCCTTTTTATAATTGCACAACAGAAAATTTATTTTATTATTTTGTTCATAATCGAAAAAAACTGATTCGTCTAGAATCCATTTTTCTTTAGGGTTTAAACTTTGCTTAGGCATATTAACACCGCTTCCATCGTTACCCCAAGTCCTTGATTTTGGATCACTAGGAACTATACATATCTTGTTTGATAAATGCATGTAAATTGATCTAGTTGTATCACATATTTTTATATTTCCATCTATATCCCAAAATAAGCCATCATTTTTCATTACAATGCCAGATATATAGTTTGAAAACAAACAACTATTTTTTTTATAAAGACTAATCACTGATTTAATTCTCAAATTATTTTCAGATATAAGCGTATTATTAATATTTGATATTAATTGCTCTTCTTTTACAAACCATGATCCAAAACCATAACTCGGAAATAGTTTAGATGCAACAATGTTGTGACCATCAGTTTCCCAATTTGTATCTTTGAATCCACAAATAGCTATAACGTTTTCATCATTCTCAAATTTTTCTAGTCCTTTATTAATATACTCCAAAAAATTAGGAGAAAATTCGTTATCATCTTCTGAAAAAATATAAGTATCATAATTCATTTTAAGTAACTCTTTTAAGAATTTAGTATTCTCATAAGGGCCTAAATTATGATCATGAAAATATATATTAACTTTCTTGAACTCTGGAAAATCTTGGTTTAGATATTTCTTTATTTCATTATATCCATCTAAATATTTTTCATTTGGTGGATAATCAACAGATATATATATATTGGTGTATTTTGCATATTCATTTTTTGCTAATGAAGAGATGCATCTTTTCAAATGGTCAATTCTGTTTAAAGTTGGAATTGCTACTGGAGCATAAGCATTTTTCATACATGTACCTCCTCAATACAAATCAATAATTAATCTATTTCTAAAGCACTAATAATCTTTTTACATGCTGTTCCATCACCATATGGATTAGAAGCATGTGACATCTTCTCGTATTCTTCTTTATTTTCTAACAGCAGTTTAAAACTATTGTAGATTGTCTCTTCATTCGTTCCTACTAGTTTCAATGTTCCTGCCTTTATTCCTTCAGGTCTTTCTGTTGTATCTCGCATAACCAGTACTGGTTTTCCTAGTGAAGGAGCTTCTTCCTGGATTCCACCACTATCAGTAAGAATCATATAGCTTCTTGCTAAGAAATTATGAAAATCTAAAACGTCTAATGGTTCAATAATATGAATTCTATCGCAATCCCCTAATTCCTCTTGTGCTGCTTTTCTTACAACTGGATTCATATGAATTGGATAGATAACTTTGACATCTTTGTGTTCATCAATAATTCTTCGAATGGCTCGAAACATATGATGCATTGGCTCCCCTAAGTTTTCTCTTCTATGAGCTGTCAGCATAATCAGTTTCGAATCTTTAGCCCATTCTAGTTCTGGATGACTATAATCTTTTCTTACAGTAGTTTTTAAAGCATCTATAGCTGTATTTCCAGTAACATAAATTGTTGAAGGATCCTTTCCTTCTTTAATTAGATTTTGTTTACTCATTTCTGTTGGAGCAAAATGATATTTAGCAATGATTCCAACAGCTTGTCTATTGAATTCTTCAGGATAAGGCGAAAAAATGTCGTAAGTTCTTAATCCTGCTTCAACATGTCCTACAGGAATTTGTAAATAAAAACAAGCTAGTGCAGTTACAAATGTCGTAGAGGTATCCCCATGAACAAGTACTACATCAGGTTTGACTTCTTCTAAAACTGATTTGATTGAATTCAATATATTTGTTGTTACATCAAACAATGTCTGTTTATCTTTCATGATTGAAAGATCATAATCAGGTTCAACATGAAATGCTTCTAATACTTGATCAAGCATTTGTCGATGTTGTCCTGTGACACAGACAATAGTTTCTAATTCGTTTTGTTTTTTTAATTCATTTACTAATGGACACATCTTTATTGCTTCAGGACGCGTACCAAAAACTAGCATGATTTTTTTCATATACTCTTCCTTTTATTTAAAACTATAACTCGTTTAATTTTTCTTTAATCACTTCATATCTCTTTTCCCAAGTATTTTCTTTTAAAAATTCTTCTTGTTGCTGTTTTGTATATTTTGGTGGAAATCCTTTTTCACACAACTCTCTAATCAGTTCAATATATTCATCAACATTATTATAAAAATAAACGAAAGGTCTAAATCTTTCTATTTCTGGATAATATATAGAAATTATACATTTTCCAAAACAGATATATTCATACAATTTAACAGGATCAACAGCAAGAACAGTTTCATTCAGTTGAAACGGCATGATTAAAGCATCATAATCTTTGATTTTATTATATAAATCAGAATGATTAATGACTCCCTCAAATATTATTCTTCCATTCAAATTACTAATAATATTTTCTACCTTATTTTCAATTGGTCCATATAAATGATATTTTATATTATTAAACTGATTTATACTCTCATTTAGTAAATTGAAATCAAACCATTCTGATATTGTACCGAAATAACCTAAATTGTACTCTTCCTTAATTTGAGCAGTACTTAACTTTTGATTTTTTTGAGATATAAATCCATTTCTGACCAATATAGCTTTTTTTTCTAAATTCTTTACATTATGAATTAGATTCAAACTAGAAGAAAAAACCAAATCTGCTCTTTTTATCAGATTTTGTTCAGATTCAAATACTTCTTGTTTCATACTTTCTTTTGCCATTGTTACATAACTATCCATGCAATCATATATAATTCTACCCTTATACAAATTTGGGATTAAATCATATAACAAAGGGTAACATATCCATATAATGTCATAGGCATTCCAATCTTTAATGGCATAGTTTATTAACATTTTATTGATTTTTTTAATAAAAGGATACTTGTTTTCTCTAGGCAATTGGTAAACATTAATTAATTTAGATGGTAATTTGTTATTTGCCTTACTTTGTTTTCTTCCTATAAATGATCTATTAACTACGGTGCAATCAAAATCTTCTTCTAATAATAACTCAATTATTTGAGGCCTTTGAAAAATCCAATGCCAATCTATATGGGCCAAGTATAATAATTTCATAAATGACTATTCATTCCTTTCATAAGTTTTAAATTCGCCATATATTTTGTTTCTATAATCTTTAATCCCTAAATAAATATACTTTAATCTTTCTTTCTTATCTTTTAAAAATAACAAATGTTCAATCGGTCTAATTGTTACCATTGCAATGAATCTTACTTTATATTTAATTGGGACATAACTCATGTGTAATAAATATAGACAATCACGTGTTTGATAATATTCCCTAATAGGATTCCCAATTCTAATTCTCAAAGGCCCAATTTTCTTCTCTCCATTGCCAAGAGTATGGTTTAATGTTACTATTTCTGTCATATAACAGTTATAATTTTTCTGTTCTAATCTCCAACATAAATCCCAATCTGCCATATCAAGAAAGACAAATTCATTCCAATAATCTATTTCCTTTAGTATCTTATATGTAGTTAGCATAGAAGATGTTATTATGCTTTTAACTTTGAAACTATATTGGTTTACTTGCTTAAATAGTTTTGGTTTTTCTATTGTATTGTTACTATTATTAAAAAAAACAGGACCTAACGCACCAATATTAGAATCCATTCTTTTTACTTCCTCAAATTCTGTTAATAGACTTTCGATATAATTATCATTAATATTTGAATCTTGATCAAAGAAAATAACATAATCATCATCTTGCCAACCAAATTCTTTATTCTGTAGTACATTATTAAATGCCTTGGAAAGACCTAAATTTTGACCGAACCAAACATAATTGATATTTTGTAAATTTTTTAACTCATTACAGTAATTTGGACTATTATCACAAATTATTGTAGAATCAACTTGTTTACTTATATTTTTTATATTTTGGAGGTTTTCTTGTGAAGGATGATAAACTGTAATAATTGCTCTGATCATTTATTTCTCCCGTATTAAAAGTATTAATTAATAAAATAGTAGAAATCATTTGTGTTGTGTCGAAACAATATGGATTCCAAAAAGTAAAGATTAAAAAAATAAAATATAAAAAAACAATGTGTTTATTTAGAAAAAGCAAAGGATAAATCGTAACAAAATAGAATAAAAAAATACCAATAATTCCTATTTGATTATATATATAAAGAGTTTGTAGTTCGAAATACATGTCACCATTATATTCTCTATAGTCTGTAGTTATAACTATTTCATTACCAAGTCCATTTCCAATTAAAAAATTTGTGTCAGTTAAAACTATTATTTGATCTTTTCTTATAGCGTTTGAATAGCTAGCTTTTTCTTGTATTTTGTATACAAAATATGGAACAAAAATAATTAATAATATAGAAAATACAGGTAGTATCTTTTTCCAATTAATTCTTTTTTGCCTACTAAATTGGTTAAAGTAACACCACACTAAATATAGAGCAAACAATAGCAACGCTATGATAAATGCAAAATTACCTGCACAAAGAACTCCCAAAAGCAAAATTGCACTTATCCAATTGATCTTTTTTTTATCAAAAACAGATATAAAGAAAGCAATTACTAACAAAGCATTACCCTTAACCTGAACTTTCGGAATTGATGACAATAAATAAATATCACCATAATTATTAGAAAATGCCCAATGTCTAATTAGTGTATGATCTCCTTTAACTATTAAATATAACGCGATTGCTATTAACACTAAAGCTTTCAAAACAGATATAACAATAAAAATTTTTTTGTATTTATCAAAGTTTTTGACGAAGATCAATGTGCAAACTGGAATAACTGAAAGTATCAACAAAAATCTCATTATTCTTGTTAACTCAATACAATTATTAATTGAATAAACGAACGAAAACATTAAATAAGAAATATAGATGATTACTATATATAAATATTTTTTATCTTTTAAAATCCTGAAGTTAGGAATTTGCAAAAGAATAAACAATGATAAACAAGGTATAATTAATTTAGATAGATTTGAAAATGGAAATTGAAAAAAATATGAAAAAATTGAAAGTGACCAAAAGAATAATGCACAATAATCTCTAATTTTATCAAGTTTAGTCATATTACACCTCACTTCTTTTCCTAAAATATATATTTGTTCAATCCAACACAATCGAATATGTTTACATATCCGTTTTATGTAATACTTTTCTATATATAATTCTCTTTAACGGTAAAGGGAAAACTGCAATTGTACAATGGCATATACTATAAAGTACATATTCATGATATTTGAGAAAACCTACTTTATATAAATTATATCTTAAATGATGAATTTTTTTTGCATATGCAAAACCACTTCTTCGTTCAACCATTTCATCTCCAGCTCTTGCATATACTAAATTATCATTAATGTTGGCACCTTTGTACCCATTACAAAACATCCTAACCCATAGATAATAATCTTCAGCTAATGGCATATCCATATAACTTCCAGTATCAATTACATCTTGTTTCTTTAATACAACTGTCATATGATTAAATGGATTTCTTTTATGAGCAAATTTTTTTATTTCATAATCAGTAGTAGGTACTTTTCTATATGAAATAATATGATTGATATTAGTATCAAATTCAGCAATGCTTGATCCAAGAATAGATATTTCGGGATGTTTAGACAAAAAATCAAATTGCTTTTCAAATCTGTCATTTCTTGCAATATCGTCTGTATCCATTCTTGCAACATAATCATAATCACAATTCTTTAATCCTATATTCAAAGCATTACCTAACCCTTGGTTTTTTTCATATTCTACAAACTTGAAAATATTTGGTTGATAAGATTTATATTTATCAACAATTTTATATAAATCTTCAGTCAATAATCCATCGCAAACTATTACAATTTGATTAGGAACTAAAGTCTGATTTAATATACTTTTTATTGATTCATCAAAATATATAGGATTCTCATTTTTATAAACAGACATTAAAACAGAAAACTTAATATCATTCACTCTTTCGATTTCATCTTGATACATTCTTTCATTCCTTTCTCTGCACAAAAAAACATACATTTTCTGTATGTTTTTTTATTTACTTGAGATAATTCACAATTATCTTAAGTTTTACTCACAATCTCAAGCCCTACTTTTGCCTGAGTTATTTTCCCAAATAATTCAACTTCGATGATTGCCATTCTCTTATGACGATCGATCTTTCGAATAATCCCTTCTCTTCCTTTTAAAGGACCTTGTGTAATACATACAGTTTCATTTTCTATGAAGCCTGTAGATACCTCCACCACATGGTCTTGATCAGAGAAGGATTTTAAGAATTCTACTTCTTCATCATATAAAGGATAAATTTCATTACCAACATGCCCCAACATTTTTGTTAGATCTGGAACTTTCTTCAGTTCAAGATATAATTCATCCGGACGATCACTTACTAAAAACACATAGCCGCTAAATAAGATTTCTTCTACTTCTATCCAATTGCCTTTCATCTTCTTCAATCGTTTATTTTTGGGTATGAAAGCCTCTTTTAAAACATCTTCTGAGATCATTATTTCACAAGTCTTTTTGATTTTCTCTTCTGCCTTGCTTCTTACTTGAATCACATACCACTTTTCCATTCGATTCTCCTTTTGAGTAGGCTACGCCTATTCATTTCCCCAATGAACTGTTTTAGTATGATCATACGTCTGACAAACGTGCTCAAAGTCAACGATTCCTGAAACGTATTACTTTATAACCGGTACATTATAACATATAATCTACTAATAGTATCAAACTTTTTCACATTTTCAATTTAAGTATGTAACGTATTTAATCGATTATCTAATATCTTTATAGAAAATTTTAATATAAAAACTTAATTGAGTGCTGTTGTTTTACCTTCTTCTATGCCTTCTGTTGATTCTGGCATAAATAGAATTTTGATAGTTGCAAATACTATTTTTATGTCTTCTATAATACTAGGACTGGATATGTACATTAAATCCATCTGTAACTTATCATAAGGTGTTGTGTTATATTTGCCATACACTTGAGCTAATCCAGTTAAGCCTGCTTTAGCTTGTAAACGCAATTTGAATTCTGGCATTTCTTCATAGTATTGTTCAGCAATTTCTGGTCTTTCAGGTCTTGGACCTACAATTGAAAGATCCCCAAGCAATACATTTATTAATTGAGGTAATTCGTCAATTCTATATTTTCGTATTATTCTACCAACTGGTGTAATTCGATCATCTTTATCTCCTGTT
>CAMEUL010000003.1 GCA_945938205.1 uncultured Traorella sp.
TTTACCGATTTTACAGATAAAGAAGTTATGGATAACGACGGCAATAAAGCCATCCATTATGTAAGAGAACATTGTCTGGCTGAATTGAAGCCGATCCTGAAATAGAGGTACCATATGAGAGACTATTTAGCGCATGAGGTAAGAAATGTTACCGTCTTAGGACATAGCGGCAGTGGAAAAACAGCAGTGCTGGAAGCCATGCTTCATTTCACAAAAGCAACCGATCGCTTTGGGAAAACCAGTGAAGGAAGTTCTATCATTGATTATGACCCAGAAGAAATCAAACGTGGATTATCTGTCTATACAGCCATTGTACCTATTGAATGGAAAGATACCAAAATCAATTTCATTGATACTCCGGGATATTTGGATTATGTTGGTGAAATGGAAAGTGGAAGTGCTGCCGGCGACAACATTCTGATCGTGGTGGGTGCCAAGGAAGGCGTACAGTCAGGTACACAGCGTGCATGGGATGTTGCCATGGAAAAGAAACTGCCAACCATTTTCTTTGTCAACAAAGTAGATGAAGAACATGCATCATTTGAAAAGGCTTATCAGGGACTCAGAGAAGCTTTTGGTAAGAGTGTCATTCCATTTGAAGTGCCAATTCTTGAAAATGATGAAGTGATTGGTTCTGTCAACATTCTTCGTGACAAAGCCTGGTATTTCAAGGGAGATAAAGCAGACCGCACAAAGAGTTATGATGTTCCGGATAATATGAAGGAAATGGTAGCTGATTATAAGAATCAGATTGCAGAAGCCATTGCAATGGGCGATGATGAACTGATGGAAAAATTCTTCTCAGGAGAACCATTCACGGAAGCTGAGCTGACACGTGGTGTACGTTTAGGTGTCAGAAATGGAGAAATCCGTCCAGTCTTCTCAGGAAGTGCCATCAACATGACAGGTATTGAACGTTTATTGGATCTGATCGATAAATACTTCCCAACTTATGGAGAACACGGAACTGTTACCGTGACAGATATCGCAAAAGAAGAACCAGTGGAACTGTTGACTAGTGAACAGGGAGATCTGAGTGTTCAGGTATTCAAGACCATTGTCGATCCATTTGTTGGAAGAATCAGTTTTATTAAAGTTAGAAGCGGTGTATTAAGTTCAGATTCTACTGTTTATAATCCAAAGAAAGACAAAATGGAAAAGATTTCTCAGATCTTTATCATCAAAGGAAAACATCAGACAGCCGTTGGAAAACTGTTTACCGGAGATATCGGAGCTGTAACCAAACTGGCTTATACACAAACCAATGATACCCTTTGTGAAAAAGGAAAGAATTATGTAGTAGATGATATTGTATTTACAGAACCAATGTTAGGTGTGGCAGTATGGCCAAAATCAAAAAATGATGATGACAAACTGTCGAATGCATTAGCCAGAATGTGTGAAGAAGATCCAACATTACGTCTTGTCAACAACAAAGAAACCAAAGAAAACGTTCTTTATGGTGTAGGAGATCAGCACATTGATGTCGTTGTCAATAAGATGAAAGCGAAATACAAAGTTGAAGTCACATTAACAACACCAAAGATTCCTTATCATGAAACCATCAGAAAGACCGTTATTGGAGAAGGACGTCATAAGAAACAGTCCGGTGGACATGGACAATTTGGTCATGTCTTCGTGGAATTCTCACCTAATCCAGACAGTGAAGATATGGTCTTTGAAGAAACTGTCTTTGGTGGAGCTGTTCCTCGTCAGTACTTCCCAGCTGTTGAAACAGGCTTGAGAGAATGTATGGTGAAAGGCTATTTGGCTGGATATCGCATGGTCAATGTGAAAACTAATCTGAAGGATGGAAAATATCACGATGTGGATTCCAGTGAAATGGCCTTTAAACTGGCAGCTCATTTGGCTTTCAAGGATGCTATGCCAAAAGCCGGATGTATCCTCTTAGAACCAATCGTTAGTGCTCGTGTAGAAATTCCTGAAGAATATACAGGAACTGTCATCGGTGACTTCAATAAACGTCGTGGTACGATCATGGGTATGGATATGGAAGGAAATCATCAGGTCATTACGGCTTTGGTTCCGCTTGCAGAAATGATGAAATATCCTACTGATTTGCGTTCTATGACGCAGGGACGTGGAAAATATACACAGGTATTTGATCATTATGATCCAGTTCCTAGCAATATTGCGGAAAAAGTCATTGCTAACGCAGATAAACCACAAGACGAAGAAGAATAACAAAATAAGATATCTGTTCGAAAGGACGGATATCTTTTTTTAATTGCATGATAAGTATTCCTGTGATACTATAAGTAGCATAATGAGGTTACTTATGAATATAAAAAAATTCCTAACAGGGTTATTGGTTTTCGTTATTTTATTGAGTGGATGTTCAAACGATAAATACATCCGAAGCAATAAGCAAGGAACAATATCTCAAATTACATTAAATGAAATGATTGAAAAGATGGAGAAAAAGGAGACCTTTTCAGTTGCATTTACTACAAGCTATTGCAGCTATTGTGCTATGTTCTACAATGTCTTTAATGATTACATCAAAGATCATGAAGTAACGATGTATTTTATCATACTGGATGAAGAAACAACCAATGAACAAGAAAACATCGAAATAATACATCGTTATTTTCCTGAATTCTATACAACACCCGGAATCTTTTATGCGGAAAACGGAAAAGAGAAAGATTATCTAGATACTTACCATTTAGGTATTTCAAAAGAAGTAATTGATGAATGGGTTATAAAAAATCAATTAGATAAAGAAAAATAATTAAGTCAGTGAAGGAAAACAAAACCAGCAATTCTCCTAGTTTTAATATCTTAGGTATATTAAATAAAGTGGCGTTAGCCTCTTTCTTTTAATTTTTGGAGGGATTTTTAAAATCCCGCTTTGAATTTTCTGCGGGGTGAAATCACCCCGCCAAATTTTAAATTTTTTTATTTTGACCTCGCTATTTTTTAAATAGCCTTTTTAAAATATAGAAAAAGAGAGAAAGGCTAACGCTAAATCTCTTTTTTGTCATGTATTTAGTTTGTTTTTGCTACTTGATTACTGTATGTTGTTCTTTTTTATTATTGATACATATAATATTAAACCACTAATAGTTAATACCGCTAAAATAATATTGTAAGGGTGTAATAAATATAACAAGTTTTGTCTTTCCCTAATATTCATAACAATTGTAGAAAAGAATAGACAACTAGTTATTAATATATACATAGAAACAACCTTATTCATCGAACTCCAGCTCTCCATAAACATACAGCATAATTATATGTGACATTTAAATTTCTCCTTTCATATTTCGTTTATCTTTTAACAATTACAGATATGATTAACAAGGTATTTAAAACTCTTTATTTCTCTTATCTCATGCATCATTAATTCTTGAAAATGAGAAACGACCTAACATCTGTTTACTACCCATATCTACTGTAATTCCTTTATTAATCGTTTAACTAGCAATTGATTTTTTATAAAAGATTGCTTGATTGTTTTGATCTTTTTCATATCTGTATCCATTTCTATAAACTTTCCTGGTTTTACATTTGAATTCATTGATCATTTCTTCTATTTTTTACATGTTTCATCAACATAAAGAAAATGAATGAAGATATAGCTAGTCCAATCAAAGCAAGAAAATTAACAATTGAAATTGGATTAAAGGTTTCTCTATAATATATCCAATTCATGATTAATAATGAAAGACAAGTAGTCATCATGATTTCAGATAATAGGTGTTTCAATTCACTATATTTCATTCCAAATACATCCTCCAAAACAAATAACAATGAGTATTAAAGTTTAGCTAAATATTTAATCATTTCTTCTTCTTGTTTTTCGACTATCAGTTGTGCAATCTTCGTACGATCTTCTTTATTAAAATCAATTGAAGTTAAAACAATCTGATTACTGTTATTTATACTAAGATGATCCAAAATACTTTGGAATTTTTTGTTGATTATAATAATCGTGTCATCCACTTCATTTAAAATTTCTAAAGATTTAGCATTTAATAGAAGACTTTGAAATTCAACTCTACCCTTTGGATAATTCGTCATAAAATAATATTCAATCGTTTCTAAATCAAGAATCAAATCAGAAATGGTAATAATCTTTATAGGATTGATTAACTGCCTTATGATTGTTTTTATCTGATAAGAAATAAAACACAATTTAGAGTCTTCAAATCTATATTTAATATTGTTGTCTAATCGCCAATGATCAAGAAGATCATGCATTTGCTTTGCAATGATTTCAGTAATTGCGGTTTTATTAGACTGTGAGCAATCCCATTTATCCGGAATAATTCCTTCAAGATTTAGTATCATATGTTTAAAGAAAGTAAACAATGTTATTTTCATCATGCGATTATCTGCTACTTCTTTGCCATATTTTGCTTCTATTTTTTCTCTTAAGTCTTTTAGATTTGGAATATTCAACAATAAACGGCTGATTTCTGCAATTCTTTCATCATTCCATCTGTCAGCAAAAACACAACAATTGCTTGTACAATAAATTAGGAAAACATAATAATAATCACTTTCATCATAATAAATATTTAACGGATTCTCGATATATTTTTGTACATATTCATTTAGTAAATCAAATACAAATAATTTTTGAATCAATTTTAGATCGTTAGGAATTTCAATAAAAGGAGAATACTGTTTTCTTTTCCAAGAGAGAATAAGAAGATTTTCAAAATATCCGTATTTTTCTCTTGTGAGATCTAAGAACTCTCTATTGATCGTTTTATTGGTTTGACATATAAAATTTCTAGCAAGATCTCTTGAATGAGAATCAAAATAACCACAATCAATTCCATATTTATAATCGAGAAGTGCAATTAAATAACGGATTCGATACTCTTCTCCAAAAATGAAATTATTCTTGATGCTTAATCCAATCTCAGCTAAGTAGTTTTGACATTTTTCCTTAATGCGATATGCATTAGCGAGAGAATAATGCTGTTCAAGTGAAAATTTACTAAAAGGGTGATGATCATGATTGGTAATGAAAAATTTTAAACATTGCAAAACGCCTGAAGTTCTATAAGTCGGATACAGAACTTCAAAAGGTAATTCAGAATTGGGGAGTTCCATGCAATAAACATCTCGATCTTTTTTGAGAATTTTTAATTCAGGAAATTCATTACATAAACAATCTATTAAATACTTTGTGTTTTTTTCACTCGTATTTAATAAATGACTTAATGTAAAAAGATCTATAGAATCATTGTCTAATAAAATATGGAAAATATTTTGCTTGATAATAATTCTTTGTTCTAAAAAGGAATCTAACATATATGCAACTGAAATCTTTTGATTTCTTCTCCTTTACTATTACTAATCTGTAAATAATATACTCTTTTATTATTAAAAACACTAGCGAAAACTTTCTCAATTAACAGAAAAAAAATATCGTGATCATGAGAATTCTGAAAAGAAGCGACATGCTATATTATAGCGTGTAAGCGCTTGTTTTAAATAGAAATATGTATTTATCTAGAAGTTTAAATAAATATATATTTACTCTTAAAATAAGAAGAAATGAGCTTTAAACAAAAAAAAGGGGGGATGAAGGTAAGAAAAAAGGTTAAAAGAATGTTGTCTTAGTGTTTACAAGAGAGGAGAAATTATGCAAACGATTAAGAAAGTATCGGCCGTAGTGCTTTCATTTGCAATGATGCTGACAGCTGTATCTTCATTCATTCCCAGATCAGTTCAAGCTGCGGAATTCAGCGGATCACTTACAACTGCAGAATCGGCAAAAGCAAATGGAAACATCGTTGAGATTAGTTTCAATGGTGGTGCTGTAAAGGCAAAAATTACATTTTTAGAAGATGATATTTTTCGATACAATGTGGATCCTAGCGGAGAGTTTTCTGAATATGCGAGAATCAACAATCAAAAAGATACTGCAAAGATTACTCAATATCCAGATTCTTCGAGCGAATATGCTCATCCAAATGCAAGCGTATCGGATGAAAGTAATTATTTAGTTATTTCAAGTGGAAATACAACTATAAAAATAGAAAAATCGACTGCCAAAATGACAGTTTTATATAAGAATGAAGTAATTATGCAGGAAAGTGCCCCACTTTCTATTGGAAGCAAAACCACTCAATCCTTAGTAAAGCAGAATGGTGCTAATTACTATGGCGGTGGTACGCAGAATGGGCGTTTTGTGCATACAGGAGAAAAAATCAATATCGCCAATGAAAGTAATTGGGTAGATGGCGGAGTTGCTTCTCCAAATCCTTTCTATTATTCAACTGAAGGATATGGTGTTTTGCGTAATACATTCATTCCCGGTTCTTATGATTTTGGAAATACAGTGGAAGATACAGTATTAACATCACACAATGAGAATGAATTTGATGCATATTACTTCCTGTCGGATGGTGGAAATGATGTTCAAGAAGTTGTTCAGGATGTTTTAAAAGGATATTTCCATGTAACAGGGAATCCAGTATTGTTACCGGAATATGCTTTTTACGAAGGACATTTGAATTGCTATAACCGTGATTCGTGGGTGGATACAAATGGCACAGGAGGATGGATCATTAAAGGAAGTTCTTCTTCAAGTGGGGATGATACCGTTCCAATTGCCTCAGCATATAAAGAAGCAGGAATGAGTTCAGGCTATGTGCTTGAAGATGGAATGAATGCTGAAACTTTGATTGGAGAACGTCCTACAGTATCAGCCGATAAATTTCCGTCAACGGTAACAACAGAAAAGAAATTTTCTGCAAGTGCAGTAATTGATCAGTATGCCGATTATGATATGCCATTAGGTTATTTCTTGCCCAATGATGGATATGGATGCGGATACGGACAGAATGGTTATTATCAGACCGGTGGTGTGAATCCTGATGGAACAAGTTCTGATGAACGTATTGCTGCTGTAGATGCGAATGTAAGAAATTTACAAAAATTTACGGAATATGCACGAAGTAAAGGTGTTGAAACGGGTCTTTGGACACAAAGCAACTTAAGTCCGGATTCTAATTCTAATACATCTTGGCATCTGTTGCGTGACTTCAAAAAAGAAGTGAATGATGGCGGAATTACAACATTGAAAACAGATGTTGCCTGGGTAGGAAGTGGGTACAACTTTGCCCTCAATGGAATTAAAACAGCTTATGATATTGTCACAAGTGATGTCAACTATCGTCCGAATATCATCACTCTCGATGGGTGGGCAGGTACACAGCGTTTTGGAGCCATCTGGACAGGAGATCAGTATGGAGGAAATTGGGAATATATTCGTTTCCATATTCCAACATATATTGGACAGTCATTAAGTGGTAATCCGAATATCGGAAGTGATACAGATGGTATCTTTGGCGGGAATGTCATTATTTCTGTACGCGATACTCAATGGAAAGTCTTCACACCTGAAATGTTGAATATGGACGGTTGGGGTTCTTATGCGAAAACTCCTCAGACTTTTGGTGACCCATATACAGGTATTTCCAGAATGTATCTGAAATTAAAGGCACAGCTGCTTCCATATATTTATACAAGTGCAGCTTCTGCTTCAAATATTGACACAGGAAATCAAGACACGGGTCTTCCAATGATTCGTGCGATGTTCCTTGAATATCCAAATGATGCTTATGCCAGCACGAAGGCAATGCAGTATCAGTATATGTTTGGTTCAAATTTTCTGGTTGCTCCTGTTTATACTGAAACAGATATGAAAGATGAAGTTGGAAATGATGTACGAAATGGCATCTATTTACCGGATGAAAATGAAATCTGGATTGATTATTTCACAGGTGATCAGTATTATGGCGGACAAGTCTTAAATGGATTTGATGTTCCAATTTGGAAACTTCCTGTATTTGTGAAGAATGGTTCGATTGTTCCAATGTGGGAAGAAAACAACAGTCCATCAAAGATCAATAAACAAAACAGAATTGTTGAGTTCTGGCCATCTGGAACAAGTGAATATACGCTGTTTGAAGACAATGGTACTTATGTTAAAAATGAAACTCAAGAAGTAGAAGGTTATGGTACTGTATCAAATATTTCTTATGGTGATCATGTTTCTACAAAATATACTTCTGTTGTGAATGATGGCACAGCTGTATTAACAGCAGAAAAATCAACAGGTACTTATGCTGGATATAACCAGAATAAGAATACGACTTTTGTTGTTAATGTTTCTGAAGAACCAACAAATATCATTGCCAAGAACGGTGATGCTGTATTGACAAAGATTGTTAAGGACAGTAAAGAAGAAGTATTGAATGCCGATGTAGCACCTGGAACATATGTTTACTATTATGATGCAAATCCTGCTATCGAAACTTATGGAATCGAAGTTGAAGATGAATTTGCAAAAATGATGGAAGACAAAACTTCATCTCCTAAACTTTATGTTAAGTTTGCAGAAATTGATTCTCAAGCGAATGCTCAAACATTAACGTTGGAAGGATTTAAAAATGAAGATTCTAAATTAGGAAAAAATGAATTGAATAACAATCTTTCTGTTCCAACAAACTTAACAGATGATGAAGACAGAAAAACACCAACAAGCAATACATTGACTTGGAATGCAGTAGCAGATGCCACAAACTATGAAATTCTTGTAGATGGTGTTGTCAATACTGTAGGCAATGCTACAGAATTTACTCATCTTGATCAGGATTATAACTCAACACATACATATAAAGTACGTGCAAGAAATGCTGAAGGATATTCAGATTGGTCAGAAGAAGTCAGTGCGACGACAGCTCAGGATCCTTGGAGAAATGTTCCGGATGCAGACATTACTTGGACCGGTGGAGATCAATGGGGTGCATTATCGAATGCAACTGATCATAATCTTAGTACACAATTCCACTCAACTGGAGATGTTGTGACAGATGCGATTCCTTTTATCTTTGATTATGGAGATGCTTACAGTCTTGATAAATTTGAATATTATGCTCGTCATGATAATTATGGAAATGGTGCAGTTAAGCGCATGGCAATTTCTGTAAGTATGGATGGCGTTCACTGGAAAGATGTCTATGAAACTCCTGAAGATCAGAAGTGGTCTTATGTTGCAAGTGCTTCTCAAGAGGAAAACAAGAAAACGGTAGATCTCGGTGGAGTCAATGCCCGTTATGTAAAACTAGTAGTGAAGGAATCTGTAGGCAATTTCTTCTCAGCAGATGAACTGATTGTTTACAAGAAGGATGGAACAAAAGCATTTGCTGTTGGAAGTACAAATGGTCAGGCAACAGTTACGGATGCTGATTATACTAATATGAAAAACTATCTTGGATTGTCCAAAACAGTTGAAAATGATACCTTTATCAAACAGATTCAGGAAAGAGGCGGAGATATCAACGTAAATGACATGTATGATGTTTATGATTATGCCTTTACAATGTTTAAACTGGATGGCGGAACGTCTAAAGCCGGTAATGTTTCAGGAAATATTCTGTTGCTTCCAAGTTTAAGTGAAGTAAAATCAGGAGAAACATTCACGATTTCAGTTTATGCTGATAATGTAAAAAATCTGAATGCATTTGGAGAAGTTTTAGAATATGATCCAGCCAAGTTAGAATATGTGTCAACTGTTGCAGATTTTGATATTTCTCAAATGGAAAATCTGACTGTTAACAAGATTACAGATGATAAGACAAGTGCTTATGTGACCCTTGCTTTTGTCAACAGAGGAAATAAACTTCTCTATAATGGCACAGGCGCAATCACTACCATTACCATGAAAGCGAAATCTGATGGCAAAGTATCAGATATGATGGACTTAAGCAAAGTAACGTTAATGGGTCCAAAGTTTGATTTTATTGTCAGTGAAAGAAAGATGAATCCTGAACCACCTGAAATTACAACAGGTGAAACGGAATACGTTTACAACACAGATTTCACTTTAACAATGACAAATGACTTATTAACAAGTGATGATGGTACAAATGTCAGCAAACTGATTCAGGAAAATCAATATGATGGTTTATTTGATAACAGTTATTCTCGTGATTTTGCGTTTAAATGGGATATTGAAAGCAATCATACAAAAGATTTGCCTGAATATGTGAAACTTCCATCTACCATTACATTAGAAATGAAAGATACAGGTAAAGATGTTACCAGCATCAAGGTATATAACGCGAATAAAAACAATGGTTATCTAACGAAAGCTTCTGCAGTCTTCTACTATGCAGACAGCACATCACAGGATGTTGCGGAAATTACGGCAGATAACAGTGACTATTATACATTTGTATTCGCAAATCCAAGTCCGGCTAAAAAAGTTGTGAAAGTAGATATTAACATGAAAGAATCTACAGGTACAACTCATTCCGGTCAGAACAACAAAATGCTCACATTATCTGAAATCGAAATTTACAATGGAGAAACAAAACTGACGTATAAAAATGATTTTGCTGCATCGATCACAAATGAATCGTTACCAACGGATGATGGTACAAATGTCAGCAAATTAGTTCAGTCAAATAGTTTTGATGGTCTATTCAATGGAAATACTCAAGAAAGAGACTTTGAATTCAAATGGGATATAGAAAACAACTATATAACAACGGGTCAGCTTCCTGATTATGTGAAACTTCCTTCCGTGCTTCATATCAATTTGAATAATGCAAAACGTTTAGACAATGTTTCCATATTTAATGCGAATAAAGCAAACGGATATGTAACAAAAGCTGCTGCTATCTATCATTATGAAAATGGTGACTCTGCAAATGTTGATGAAATTACTGCTGACATGAGCGATAATTTCGAATTCAAATTTGTAAATCCAAATCCTTCAAAAAATGTCATTTCCGTTGATGTAAAAATTAACCAAGCCATTGATACAAATGGTGACGAAGTGAACAATATGATGACCTTATCAGAAATGAAGGTAAGATATATTGCTGATCTGGTACCAGTTACAGGAATTGTTCCGGCAGAAAGTAATGCAACAGAGATATATTGTGGTTCACTAGTGGACATCAATGCCGTTATTACTCCTGACAATGCAACAAATCCTTACTTTACAGCAGTTTCCTCAGATGAAAAAGTGGCAAGAGTCATTACATTATTAGATGAAAACGGCTTGCCTGTTCACAAGCTTTATGGAATTAGTGAAGGAAAAACAACCATCACGTTAACTGCAAATGAATCAATTGACAGTGATACACCAATTCGTGCGACTTATGAAGTAACTGTATTAAAAGGTGCAGATAAGACAGAATTGATTCAATTAATTCAGAAATGCGGCAATATTATTGAAAAGTACTATACCGCAGAAAGCTATGAGAAACTTGAATTGGCAATAAATAAAGCAACTGAAATTAAGAATAAAGCAGATGCTACAACAAATGAGGTAAAACAGGCAATTAAAGACCTTAACATTGCACTTGATCAGCTTGAAGAATTGCCATTGTCTGAAATCATGAATAAATCAGGCTTCACAGCAGATGCTCTTTATTCGGATAACAATTCTCCAAATTTACTGATTGACGGTAATGTAGATACATACTGGGAATCTCCTTACTTTGGGTCTGATGCAGGACTTCCAAAGGATGTTGTCATTCAGCTTGGCAATGCATATGATCTGGATAAAATCAGCATTGTGAAGAGTGGTGCTATGAACGGAAAGGTACTGCAATATGAGATTCTGGTCAGCACAGATGGTGAAGAATACACTTCTATTGGTGTGAAGAATACAGATGCCGATGAACTTGAATCAGGCATGATCGTTGGCATGAAACAAATCACGCATGTAAAGATCCGTGTTCATAAAGCAATGCATACGGATGGTACGGACAGCGCTTCTTACGCACGCATTGCAGAAGTGAAATTCTACGGAATTGACAAAACTGTTCTTTCATCGCTAGTTAAAGAAAATGAAAATAAAACACAAGAAAACTATACTGATGAAAGCTGGACTCACTTTACAAATGCATTAAATGCTGCGAAAAAAGTATTAGCTGATGAAAATGCTTCTCAAAGTGATGTTGATGCAATGATCGTAACTCTCAATGATGCAATTGCCGGATTAAAGGAAAAAGATCCAACAACACCGGATAAGGGAGAAATTCAGGTAGGAGAAAAAGATCCAGCAAATATTTCAGCCATCTTAGACAGCATCGATGACAAACTTCAGGCTATCATTGACGAAAAACTGAACGAAGGCAAGGATGTTCAGATCAATATCATAGTCGATGAACTGACAGAAGCCAATATGAGTGAAGGACAGAAAGCTGATAGGACTCGCATTGAAGAATTTGTGAAGAAGAACCAAGGAAATGTGGGAGGATACTTTGATATCAGTATTCAAGTAGAGTGTGAAGGAAGTTTACTGGGAACTATCACAGAAACAGTGAAGCCACTTCAGATGCAACTGACAATACCTGAAGGATTGAAGAAAGAAGGAAGAACTTTCACAGTAGTACGTGTTCACAATGGAAGTGTTGAAGAACTGACTACAACACAACAAGAGGATGTCTTAAGTTTTGAAACAGACAAATTCTCAGTATATTCCATTACTTATAAAGATGGAGCACCAAGTGATCCGACACAGCCAGGAGGAGCAGATACAGGAGATCATTCAATGATACCGGTATTTATAGGACTGTTGTCAAGTTCATTTATAGCTATTCTGTTAATGATCAAAAAAAGTAAGAAAAAAGTTGATTGAAAGAAATACAGGCTAGTTTCTTTTGAAACTGGCCTGTATGAATTAGAAGTAATTTCGTTTTTATAACATGATAAATATAGTAAAAGGTAAATTATATGAATTTAAAACAATTATGTAAAACTGTATTGGCAGGTTCTATGGCATTTTGCTGTATGAATGGACCTGTCAAAATAGAAGCGTTCAATTCTGTGAGTTTTTCAGATAGTGGTGGTAAACTGGTACTAAGTAATGACTATATTGCTAGGGAATATACTATTGATGAAAACAGTCATGTATTAACTAGTTTACTTTTGAATAAAAGAATCAATACATCACTGATTCCTCAAGAAGGCTCAGAAGATTTCGTTATTAAAACAGTTTCAGAAAGTGAAAATGAGAATAACAATGAAATCAAATATACTTATTCACCTGAACCACTTGCTACTACAGGTTGGAATGCAACATTAAAAAACAGCGAAAATACTGAATTCGATGCAACAGAAGTTGCTAAACTATTTGATGATAAATTGGATACCCACATTGATCAATATCAGATTACGGGAAATCCATTTACTTTGGATATTGACTTTAAGGAAGAAAAAACGATTGCAGCGATGTCTGTGAACAAGCGCCCAGGTTATACTGATTCAAATTATGGCATTAATGGCACAATGGGCGGTTATGAAATTTGGATCAGTTCTGATGGTAGTAATTATAACAAAATTAAAGAAGGAACTTTTACTGAACAAGACTATCATTTGCATCAAGAAGGAAATCTTTACAATGTTGGAGATATGGTCTATGTAAATTTTGACTCAGCAGTTCAGACTCAATATGTACGTGTAGTACAAACGAGTGCAGCTTTAGGTAGTGCAGAAGAATTTTCAAGTTCAGAAATTGATTTTTATGAGACTCCAATTAAACAATCAATTGTTGTTGATGCACCAGAACAAGTGTTAAATCGTGAAAATTGGAAAATTTCGATCAAGAATGGTGCCGGAAATGCTTTTAGTGATGAACATGCTCATTATGTGATTGACGGAAATCTTGATTCATATCCCAATGAACTAAGTATATCGGGTCATCCATTTACAGTAGATATTGATTTGGGAAGTGAACAGACCGTAAGTTCCATTTCAATTGATAAAAGACCTGGCTTTTCTGATCCAAACTATGGAACGAATGGTACCATGGGAGAATTTGATTTATATGTAAGTAATGATGGAGTCGATTATCAGTTAGCAGGTGCAGGCAATTTTACTCAGGAAGCCTATAATTTGCATCAGGTAGGTGATTTGCATAATGTTGGAGATCGCGTATATGCTAATTTCTCAAAATCATATACTACGAGATATGTGCGATTGGTGCAGAAAAGTGTTTCAATGGGGAATGCGCAAGAATTCACTACTGCGGAACTGAATTTGTATTCTGATTCTTATTCAGGACCGAACTGGAATGCACCTATCAGTGCTTCAAGCGAAATAAAGTCAAGCAGTCTTGAATATAGTGATCATAGCATTCACGAAACAGAAAAGGGCGGAAAGAAACTGACTATCAATTATAAACCAATTGTTTTGAATGATGTAACATATTCTATTGCTCAGATTGCTGTATTGGAAGCTGATGAACACTATATGAGAACTTTCTTAGAAATTAGTGTTTCAGATAAAGATAAGGCTCAGATTGACTATATCGACACTGATCGCTTTGTTTTACCATCTGATGTAACAGGAATCTGGTCACATCCAGATGAATCAAGTGTTTCATCTATGTGGATTGGTAAACATGAACTCATGCTCGGACAGCCTATTTACGTGAATGGATTATTTATGGGATCTGAATTCCCAGCTGCTGATACACTCATTACAGATAATACAACTCAAATTCGATATTATTCTGGAAAAACATTTACTCAATTGGAAAATGATCATCAATTGACAACAGATGGAAAATTTGTGACATGGCAGAATGTGGTTGGTGCTGCACAAGGCACTGAAACAGCTGTTGTTCAAAGTGATTTCTTTGATTATATTGAAGATATTGCAACTCCTACCGAATTCCGTAAACAGTATAATTCATGGTATGACAATATGATGAATATTACTGATGAAAGTATTGCATCTTCTTTCTATGGGGCTGAAGCAGGTTTAAGTTCAAATGGTGTTGAACCTCTTGATTCTTATGTGGTAGATGATGGATGGAACAACTATTATGATGGAACATATACATCAAATCCGGGAAGTGCGCAAGGAACAACTCCAAATCAGACTGGATTCTGGGAATTCAATGCGAAGTTCCCGAATGAATTATATACATCAAGTGCATTAACGGATAAATTCCAATCTGCATTTGGATTGTGGCTGGGTCCTCAGGGTGGTTATAACTATTTTAGTACTTTTGCACGTTTTTTGGAAGCAAGCGGAACAGGTTATGCTCAGAATGACTACTGGACAAATGTATGTGTCGGATCTGACCGATATGTAAAAAATCTGCAGAGTTTGTTCATTGATTACCAGTCGAGATTCAACATTGATTACTGGAAATGGGATGGCTTTGCTGTTCGCCCATGTACGAATCCAGATCATGATCATATGACAGGCGGTTATAAAAACATGTATTACACTACCGACTTGTGGGAAAAATGGACAGATCTGTTTGATGCAGTACGTGCGAAACGAGCAGAAAAAGGCAAAGGTTTATTTATTAATGCAACCTGCTATGTCAATTTAAGCCCATGGCTATTGCAGTGGGTGAACACGATCTGGGTTCAGGATTCCGGAGATACAGGTGAATTAGGAACAGGTGAAAGACATCAGCAAAAGATTTACTATCGTGATCAGGTGTATTATCAACTATATAAACAGAACCAAATTCAGTTCCCATTGAAGAACATCTATAATCATGACCCAATCTATGGTGTTTCAGATAACAGCAATGCAACAACAGATGTTTTCAGAGAATATTTATTTGCTAATGCTGTGCGTGGAACAGCCTTCTGGGAATTGTATTATTCTCCATCGATCATGGATGATGCCAAATGGAAGGTAAGTGCGGATGTGCTTGCATGGGCTGAAGAAAACCATGAAATTCTAAAAAATGCGAAATTGTTTGGTGAGCAACCTAGAAATGGTGTTTATGGATATTCATGCTGGAATGGAAATAATGGAATCATTTCATTCACGAATCCGCTAGATACAGAACAAACGTATTCCATCACACTCAATGAACTTGTTGGTGTAAACAGCAGTGTTCAAGATTTAAAAGGTATTCAGGTACATCCTTATTCTGCAGAATCTATAAATAGTGTTTCATATAATGACACATTAAATGTGCATCTTGAGCCACATCAGACATTGATTTATCAATATGGTAAAACTGATTCAAAGGCTCCGGTTCTTGTGAATGTTCAATCAACAAACAGCAATGAGCTAACTCTCAAATTTGATGAAAGAATTCAATTAGGTAAATTTACAATAGATGGGGAAGCTGTAAATGCTGAATTGAAAGAAGATTATCGAACGGTTGTATTAACTAGTGAAAGTGTACTTAATAATGATGTAACATTAGGTATTGAAAATATTCAGGATTTTAGCGGTAATACATATAATCAAGATATGACAGTCTCTTGTTATGAAAATGGTGTCATTGCTGAGGTTGAATCAAACGCTGATGTAGAAAATGGAGAAAACATTAATTTTGGCTACGATGCGTTTGCAGATGTAAACTGGTTGGATATTGCAAATAAAAAATATACATTATCAACAGGAAATAAATTAAAAGAAAAAGCAGATTTCAGTATGAATGTTGTAGTAAACACTGAATCAAATAATGTTGATTTGATTTCTTCAAATGATGAAGTTCGTTTATCTATTGATGAAAACGGATATGTTGTATTTGATGTGAAAGGTTTACGTGTTTCATCGGAAGAAACAGTTACTACGGTAATTGAAAAAGCGCATGGCAAATTTGGAACAGAAGATTATGTAGCTACAACAACTCAAGAGACTGTTATCGGTAAAGTGAATGATGGAAAAGCTCATTCAATTAGTGCGGTTCGTGAAGCTAATGGAATGTTAAAACTTTATATTGATGGTAAATTATCTAATTCAGTTTATGATGTAGGTCATATAAATGATGAATTAGTGGGAGGAAAATTTACCATTGCTGATCAAGGATTTATTGGCAAACTTGGAAATATTCAGGTTTTAAACTATGGATTGGCTTACAATGAAGTAAAAACAGTCAATAGTGAAATGGTTGGAATTCGTCCTAGTCATGATACTTGGACGGCAACTGCATGCTCTGAGATGGATGGAATGACGGGTGATGCAAGTGCTATGGCAGCTATTGACGGTAACACTCATTCATGGTGGCATACAAATTATTCCGGTCAAGATAATCATTCAGGACAACACTGGATTGCTGTAGATTTTGGAAAAGAAGAATCCTTTGATAAATTCTATTATACAGGACGCGGTGCTTCTTCAAATGGAAGCATCAAGGATTACATTCTTGAAATCAAAGATGCAGATGGCAATTATTCTGAAATCAAACGAGGAACTTTCTCTGGTACTTCATCAGAAGAAGCCATTGAATTAGGACAAGTTTATACAGGATATGGTTTCCGTTTAACAAGTGTTTCAACACAGAATGGTCAAGATTTTGCGGCAGCTGTTGAATTGGATATTTCAAAATCTGATTCTTGGTTAAGTCAAGAAGAATTGGCAAATAAAAAAGCAACTGTTGATTTTGTAGAAAACCTTGAAGATTATTCACAGGTAACAGTTAATGCTTATCAAAAAATTGCTAACAAAATTAAAGCTACTGAAAAAGCAACAGAATACTCTTGGAATATTTTAGTGGAAAAATTAGAATCAGCAAAAACATCTTTAGTTTATGTAAAAGAATTAAAAGAAGTGATTCAAATTGCTCAGGAAAAAGATGAATCCTTGTATACATCTGATACTTTTGAAAAATTGAAAGAAGCTGTTATGAATGCTGAATTATTAGTGAATACAGCTGAAAGTCAATCAGCAGTAGATGCCATGATCGTAACTCTCAATGATGCGATTGCCGGACTAAAGGAAAAAGATCCAACAACACCGGATAAGGGAGACATTAAGGTGGGAGAAAAAGATCCAGCAAATATTTCAGCTATCTTAGATAGCATCGATGATAAACTTCAGGCTATCATTGACGAAAAACTGAACGAAGGCAAGGATGTTCAGATCAATATCATAGTCGATGAACTGACAGAAGCCAATATGAGTGAAGGACAGAAAGCTGATAGGACTCGCATTGAAGAATTTGTGAAGAAGAACCAAGGAAATGTGGGAGGATACTTTGATATCAGTATTCAAGTAGAGTGTGAAGGAAGTTTACTGGGAACTATCACAGAAACAGTGAAGCCACTTCAGATGCAACTGACAATACCTGAAGGATTGAAGAAAGAAGGAAGAACTTTCACAGTAGTACGTGTTCACAATGGAAGTGTTGAAGAACTGACTACAACACAACAAGAGGATGTCTTAAGTTTTGAAACAGACAAATTCTCAGTATATTCCATTACTTATAAAGATGGAGCACCAAGTGATCCGACACAGCCAGGAGGAGCAGATACAGGAGATCATTCAATGATACCGGTATTTATAGGACTGTTGTCAAGTTCATTTATTGCTATTCTGTTAATGATCAAAAAAAGTAAGAAAAAAGTTGATTAAAAGAAATACAGGCTAGTTTCTTTTGAAACTGGCCTGTATATGAGAATAAAAATTAAATAAACAAAAATATTAAAATGCCTAAATAGAAACGAAAGGAAAAGCTTATGCATTTATTATCAAAGCTTAGTAAGTGTTTGCTGACTTGCAGTTTATGTGTTACGAGTGTATTTATGACCACTACTCGCTTATATGCAGCAGAGGAAATATTTGATGAGAATTTTGCATTGAATAAGCCTGTTACAGCAAGTGCGGAATATGAAACATTACCAGCATCTAATCTGACAGATAGTGATTTAGAGAGCCGCTGGTCAACTGAAATGGAGCCGATACAATGGGCATATGTTGATTTACTGGAAGAAAGAGTTATCAATTATTACAGTATTACTTGGGAAAGCGAGAGTGTCCATGCTGAAGATTACAAAATTTATGTTACCAATGATATCAACAATTGGGGAAACCATGTTGTTGAAAAGCAAGGCAACAATAGTAAAATCTCAAGTGGAGTTTTCGAAAAGGTAAGCGGACGCTATGTTAAATTTGAAGTAACCAAGCAAAAAGGTTACCCGAGTGTTTCAGCTAGAAATTTTGAAGTAATGCTGAAAGACGAAAATCCAGAACAAGATCCAAATGTAAATGTCGCATTAAAGAAAACAGTATATGCAAGTTCACAGGAAGCAGATACTGTTAGAGCAGAATTGGCAGTTGATGGAAACAATAATGCGCGTGATTCACGTTGGGGGAGTGACGTAATAGATGCTCCTCATTGGCTTGCTGTTGATTTGTCAGAATCAATGCAAGTTAAAACAATAAAAAT
>CAMEUL010000004.1 GCA_945938205.1 uncultured Traorella sp.
CAAACATGTCAATATCAATCTTCAGAAATTTGCGGATAGCACAGAACCACTAGATGAAGGCTGTGACTGTCCGACATGTAAAGCCGGTTGGACCAGAGGTTCACTTCGCGTTTTGATGAAATCACAGGATCAAAATGAAAAACAGAAGTATTTCAATCTTGCATCCATGCACAATCTTCGTTTCATTATTCGTTTAACCGAAGAAGCACGAGAAGCAATTCTCAATGGTACTTTTGAAAAGTACAAAGAAAACTTTTTGAAGAATTATTATCGAAAACCTTAACTTACCGAAATGGTAAGTTTTTTTACGAAACTTTGAAGTCATGAACATATCGGTGTATAATGTGGAAGTCTCTATAAGAAAGGCGGAAGTCTTATGAAAAACTATCATATCCTTGTCATCAATCCAGGATCAACCTCTACCAAATTATCCTACTACATCAATGAAGAGCATCAGTTTACTTGTGATGTTTTTCATGATTCTTCTATTTTAAAAACTTTCCCAACCATTAATGATCAATTAGATTATCGCATGGAAGTTGTTAATCAGTTTCTCAAAGAGCATGATATTCAACATCTAGATGCGATTGCCTGTCGAGGAGGTGCCAGCTATTCTGTTGTGAGCGGTACGTATGAAGTCAATGATTTATTGATTCAAGATACCAAAGAAGCCAAAGGTGGATTGTATCATTCTTCCATGCTAGGAGTTCAGATGGCTCAACAGATTCAAAGAAAATATGACTGCAAAGTCTTTATGAGTGATCCTACAGTCGTGGATGAGTATTCAGATTTAGCACGTGTTACCGGTATAGATGGCATTTACCGAAGATCCATTTGTCATGCGCTAAATCTCAAAGCCGTTGCGAAAAAATATGCTCAGTCATTAAATCGTCCTTATGAAGATCTCAATCTCATCGTTTGTCATATCGATGGCGGTATTACCATCACAGCCCATCAGTATGGTAAAATGATCGATGGCAATGATGGAGGTGGAGGAGAAGGTCCTTTTACTCCTACAAGAATGGGATCTATGGCAATTAGTGATGTCATCCACTATTTATGGGATCTTTCAAGGGAGGAAATGTTGAATCTTTGCAGTGTTACAGGTGGCTTATCCAATTATTTTGGCACATCTAATGCGGATGTCATTCATCAAAAAGTGGAACAAAACGATCCTAAAGCAACACTTGTCTGGAATGCTATGATATATCAAGTGGCTAAGCAAATCGGAGCTATGAGCACGGTCTTATGTGGTCATGTGGATGGCATTGTTTTAACAGGAGGTTTATTACGATTTTCAGATGTAAGTGAGCAAATTAAAGATAGATGTGGTTGGATTGCTCCGATTGCTCTTTATCCGGGTGAATATGAACAGGAAGCCCTGGCAAAGAATGCCCTTGAAGTTTTAAAGGGTGAAAAACAAGCCATGATCTATACAGGAAAACCAGTATGGGATCACTTTGAATAGACATAGATTTTATATTTGTGGATTTTTTCTTTTGCTTTTTCGATGCCTAATTTACTTTCATTGAGTTGAATTCGAAAAAAAACACAGTTGATTTTAGAATACAAATTGATAATTAATATATAATGTATCACAGTCAGGAAAAAAAACTTACCATATCTGATAATACCAATATGTTTGAAAATCAAATCATTCACGATTTTCTGACTAATGAAGTTACTTTTAATTTCATCGAATACTATTATTCAAGATCTAGTGGTGGACCAACTGAATAAGAAATTATCACAAAATAATTATAAAAAAAAGTGATTCGTAAAGAAAATCGAGACAATTGATTTTACTAGCTCATATTAAAAGACCATCCACTGGATGATCTTCTTCTTAAAACTGAATGGTCTTCAGTTCGATCAATTCATATTCTCTGTTACCTACACCAAGCTTAGCTGCTGCTTCAACCGTGTGTACGCCATTTCTGGATTCAATTCTTTCAATCAAATGTCCTTTATTTGGATCATCACTGTTGTAAACCATATCCAAACATGCCTGATCCAAGGCTACTGGATCTAGAGATGAGAGAATACCAATATCATTGACCTTTGGATCTTCTGCTTCAGCACAGCAATCACAATCCACGGACATGTTTTTCATCACATTGACAAAAGCAATTTTGCCTTTGTAGGCTTCCATAATGGATTTGCTGGCATCTGCCATAGCTTCTAAGAAAGCGTCATGATTTGCTGTCCAGATTTTTTCCTTTTCACCGGCTCCATGAATATAGGCTTTTCCTTGAGAAGAAGCCAATCCGATGGATATATTCTTCAGTGCTCCACCAAAGCCACCCATTGGATGTCCTTTAAAATGAGAGAGAACTAACATAGAATCATAATTTTTCATATGTGAACCAACATAGTTCTTATCAATCTGAAGTCCGCCTTCAATCGGTAATACGTCATCAGCCTCTTCATCCAGAATATCCACTTTCGCAATTTCTGTCCAACCATGCAGTTTCATCGTTTCCCAATGAGCTTCTGTAGTATTTCTTTTTCCTTCATAGGCCGTGTTACATTCCACAATCGTGCCATTCACATGTTCAATGACATCTTTCATAAAACTAGGACGAAGGAAGTTCTGATTGCCGACTTCCCCTGAATGAAGTTTGATGGCAACATTTCCTTCTAAATCAGCCTGTAATACCTCAACCATACGAACCATTGCCTGCGGTGTAATAACTCTTGTGAAATAAACTTTTGATTTTTCCATATCTTTTTCCTTTCATTTTCCATTCAGTTGGAAACAAAGCTGACACTTTTCTTTGATCTGACAAGTTTCAAAATAAACCTCTTCCAGCGGGATCCATTTTGACTGAAAGATTTTCAGCATTTCTTCCCCATTCCGTTTTCTGATTCTCTCCATCTGTTTTTCTGGATTGACATCCAGAAAAATGCTTAAATCATAATATGAATTCAAGGATGGATGCATACTGTAGGAACCTTCTATAATAAAGATGGATCCTGATTTCATTGTAAGCCTATCTGTCAGTTTCTGCAACCTGCAATCATATTTCTGATAAGAAATTTCCTTATTATTTTTCATGGGAATCAGCACTTCTTTTTCAAAACGCTCATGATCAATATTTTCACCTGGTTCACTGTATCTTTCTAAAGTTCTTTGATGCGGCTGCAGAAAAAAGTCATCCATATGAATCACATCACAGGATAGCTGTTTAGCTAGAGCTTGTGCTAACGTTGTCTTACCGGCCGTACACCTGCCATCAATAGCAATCAGAAATGGTTTATCTTTGTTCTCATGTGATATATTCTGATGAATGATTTTAATGGCTTGTGCTATAGAATACTGTTGCATATCATCACCTCTTACTTCATGCTTTTCGAATGTACACTCAACAATACTGGATCAACTCATGATATCTTTTTGAATCATAAAGAACATCCTCTAATTCTTTAGATCCATCATCATAATGAATCATGAATCTAACTGTATAGATTTCTGTTCTCTGTGTCAAACTGCTTCCAAGCATACTATGAAACAATTTATTTTTATCCGTTAGCGAATATCCTAAAACCGCTCCAAAAAAACCGCCCTTGTTTTTATAAGTAGTGGCATGTTCAAGCAATTCTACAACCACTATTTTACGGTTTTCTAATCGCTCTAATTCAGCAAGTTTTGCTTTCTTTTTTGCTATTCCTTTTGGACTATAAAAAAAGTGATGTATGAAATATCCAAGTATTTCAAAAGAAAGTGCTGGCAAAAGCCCTATATATGGAACTCCACTTATCAGTATAAGCATCAAAGCGAGCAAAATTACAATATATGTCCATCCTTGAATAAACCAAAGATAAGACTTATGAATACGATTCAAATAAGAAATATATTCTTTCCTAAAAAAAGAAAAGAAAGGTAATGCAATTCCCAAAAAGATGATGCCTACAAGGAAACCAGGAGTAAACAGCAGTATCACGCCAATAAACGCCACCAGACCACCGATAATATTCAAAAGAAATATGAATACTTTTTCAACAAATTTATATTTGCTTTCTTTCATGGAATCCCTCTTCTATAATGGTTGTTTTGATCATTTTCACTTGATTGTGTATTTTATTATATCACAATTCAGACCTGCAATTTGGATTTCATATATTTATTTATTTTAATATGGTACTATTTCTAGTACAATACTATAAACAATACTTAAGGAGATTCCTCATGAATGAAAACAAAGACATCACAACAAAATATGGTTTAGTCACTGCCGTTACCATGATTATCGGTATTTGTATCGGATCTGGGATATTCTTTAAAAGTGATAATGTTTTAGTAGCTACCGGAGGAAATATCTTATTAGGAGTCATTTCTTTTGTTTTAGCTGCCATTTCCATAGTTTTTGGATGTCTTACAATCGGTGAACTGGCTACACGTACTGATAAAGTAGGTGGATTGATTACATATGCGGAAAGCTTCATTAATCAGAAAGTAGCCTGTGCTATGGGCTGGTTCCAGGCTTTTATCTATTATCCAACTATTTCAAGTGTCGTGGCTTGGATAATTGGTGTATATATCAATATTTTATTCAATCTTCAAGCAAGTCTGGAATTTGAAATAATCGTTGGCTATGTCTTTTTGGTAATATGTTTTGTTTACAATATTCTTTTACCAAAATTTGGTGCTTTCATTCAAAACAGTACGACATTGATCAAGTTATTGCCTTTATTTGCTTTAGGTATTTTAGGAATGGTATTTGGTGATCCAATCAGCGGCTTATCAAATATTGACACTAACGTTTTGGCGGGTACAGGATGGATTTCTGCTTTAGGTCCCATTGCTTACTCATTTGATGGTTGGATCGTTTCGACTTCTATCTCACACGAAGTAAAAGACGCCAAAAAGAATATGCCAAAAGCACTAATGTTGGGACCTCTCATTATTTTAGGTATTTATATCTTATATTTTGTTGGTGTTTCCTGTTATATTGGTCCTGATACCGTTATGGCTTTAGGAGATGCTCATGTGAGTCTAGCAGCAGAAAATCTGTTGGGCCCAACTTTCAGTAAATTGATCTTGATCATTATTATTATCTCCGTCATGGGAACTGTCAATGGATTAGTAATAGGCTATATTCGTATTCCTTACTCTCTTTCTATTCGTCAAGGGATGTTCCCTTTTTCTAAATATTTGAGTAAAATAGATGATCGTTTTCAAATGCCGATCCATTCTGCACTTTGCTGTTTAATAATTTGTACTTTGTGGATGATCGTTCATTATTTATGTACAAAATACAACTTATTGTTTAACAGTGATATTTCTGAAGGATCTGTAGCAATATCTTATTTACTCTATATTCTGTTATATGTGAAAGTGATCAAGATGTATCGAAGCAAAGAAATCAAAAGCAAGTTTAAAGGAATGGTCTGTCCAGTATTAGCCATTGTGGGTTCCATTATTATTTTGTCGGGTGGTATCCAAAATAAGCTGTTTATTTTATATTTGGTTCTATCTGTTTTACTGTTTCTTTATTCACTGCATTATTATGAAAAAAATAAGAAAGCTTAAACAATTTCTAATCTACAGTTATCACTTATATCAGAAAAAAGGATGTTTTCATCCTTTTTTAGTGTCACACGAATACAAGCTGAAATACTTTCATAAATGATTTTATCCATTTTCCCATCTACGGGTGCATTTAATTCATGAGCATTTTCATAATATGATTGAATATCTAAAGTATAGGATTTTCTTTGCAAACGAATATGTAGATTTTTATCAGATACTTCATTTCGAATGATTCTCGCATGATTATAAGTTGCAAATCTGTATTCTTTTTTATCGATTATCAAAATACATAAAAATCCTCTAAAATTTAATATTTTGAAAGGAATCTCTGCGATGGAAAGCATAAAACTGGCATTTGAATGCATAAAATGATTTCCTTGACACCAAACATAAGATTTCGGAAAAGAACATCCTCAATCTTTTTCAATATAGCCAATACCATTTTCAAATTCAATTCTATTTTCATTTAAATCGATATGTCCACAAATAGAATTACGCATACATAAAATCGCATGATTGCATTCCATAAAAGGAATATAGGAAAAGGGTCCCATTATATTGGGTTGAAACCCATTTTTTTGAATATTTTGATGATTGTTGTATTGAAGTGCTCCTTGTACTTTCAGATCTTGCTTTTTATCTTCTATGTCTAGGATGATTCCTCTTTTAGAAAATACATTATTTTTAATTTGTATGAAAAAAGGATGAACATGAAAAATAAAGTCTTGTAGTTCATAGTTTACATAATAGGACTGATGATTTGTAATGATCTGAATAAATGCTTTCCTTTCTTTGTCATTGATATGTATACCAGGTATAAAAGAAATGACTTCTTCAGCATTACTGTTTTTAAAGTACCAACCTTCAAAATAATTCTTGTTTTTAGTTAAGTACTTTTCTCCTTGAAAAGATTCTGGATTTTTCATATTTCTAGTTTATCCAAAAATAGATGATTTATCTTTTTTAATTAAGCGATTAACATATAAAAGTAGTTATTGTCAAGTAATTACGAGAAGAATAAAAAGCTGAATAACTGACATATTTAACATAAAGAGAATTCTTGCTTCTTGTAATTAAAATGAAAAATGCTTCCACCCCCCCTTTTATATGGGCTTGAGAAGCACGATATTTCACTAAAATTGGAGTGTGTATTTTAAGGGTACTAATAATTTCGTATTAACATACTATCTGATAATCGTCTCCTTTTAGTATTCTTTTAATTTATTTAAATCTAAGTTACATTCTTTTATGATACTATCATAGATTGTATTTTTTACGAATGGTTCAGCTAATTTCAAACATTCTTTTGCTTTGTCATCCTTCGAATGATCGTGATACAATTTCGCACATCTGAAATAACTGATTCCTTTTGTTAAACCATTTTGATGTTTCAGTTTTTCTTTTAATGTTTTAATTTGGCCATAATCATGTTCAATATAGATTTTATAAATCAGTTCACTTTCTTCTAATATATCTTGTTTTTTAGTATTATTCTTTAGCATTTTTTCTATTTCTGATTTCGCTTTTTCTGCCTTTTCTTGATTATGATGCAATGCATAGTATGAGAGTTTCTTTGTATTATAGTCTAATTTTTCTCCTTTTGTTAAATATGCATTTTCTAATAAGTCGAAATATTCTTCTATTTTTTTATGATCATTCAACATCAAGTATCCATTTAATTTTAACTGCGCAATAGATTCTTTTCTCAATATCCAATGAAAATGTTTATTTTCAAGTAGTTCTAAATATAGTGATGGATTTTGTTCTATATAAAGAATTTGATCCAATTTTTCCAGTGTTTTTTTTCTTAGCTTTTCTAATAATAATACAAAAGAAACAATGAGTATCAGAATCAGAAACATCCATACATATTTATTCATAATTCTCCTTTATTAAAAGGCCTTAACGATTGATTGTCAAGGCCTTAATGTTTATGCGTAGAAACCGCTGAAATATCCTAATCCGGTTAAAGCTAATGCTAATATTAGAATAAGACCCATGAGTTTCAATGGAGACCATTTTTTCTTAGCATATAGCCAATAGATCAATAAAGTTAAAGCTAAAGGCAGAATTTTTGGGAAAATTGCATTCAGCATGTTATCCATATTGAAAATTACTGTGTCAGGAATGATTTCTCCTGTAGTTCCATCATAGACATCTTTTACGATCTGGAATGGTATTGAACAATTAACAAATGAAGCTGTTAATGCACCTACTACAATTAAACCTAAAACTGTCATAGCATCTGTCAATGCATCAAGTTTACCTGATGCCATCATTGACTGCATTCCTTCTAATCCTGATTTATATCCTAATTTAAACAGCCACCAACTTAATGCACATGTTCCAAGCGGATAAACAATCATATAGATAAGGGCTCCAAGCCATGATGTGCTTGTACTTCCTTGTGAGATTGAAAGACAAATTGTTAACAAAATTGGAATAATCGTTGCAACCCAAAGTGAATCCCCAATAGCGCTAGTAGGTCCAATCAAAGCAACTTTTACAGATTCTATTACTTCAGGAGTACAGTTCCCGTTTGCGTTTGCTTCTTCAAGTCCACATACGATACCATTACAGATTGATCCAACCTGAGCTTCTGTATTGAAAAGTGTTATATGACGTTTTAATGCTTTTGCTTTTTCTTCTTTTGTGTCATATAAATCATCAATTACTGGTGCCATAGCCTGTCCAAAAGCCATTCCTAGCATTGATTCAGCTTGCTGTGAGCATCCATTCCAGAAAAACCAGTGAAAGAATGATTTTTTAAGTGTACTTGGACTGATTTTCTTTGTTTCTGCCATATTATGCACTCTCCTTTTCTGATACTACAACATAATAGAGTACAGCAGCGATTACTCCTACAACTGCAACTGCCATTGTGCTCAATCCAAAATAAGTTACCATAATAAATCCAGCCAAGAAAATAACAATCTGATACTGCTTTTTCCATAAGAACGAAAGAAGAATTCCCATTCCTAATGCAGCCATCATTCCTCCGAATGTACTTAATGCAGTTGTTACCCATCCAGGAATCAATGTAGCAAAATCAGCTTGTCCTGAAGCTACTGACATTGAAGTTAATACAATAATAGCTGGAATAAAACGACATGCGAAGCCAATCAATTGTCCAAACAATAAGTTTGGAACCCACATCTTTTTGGTGTTTCCTTCTTCAGCATATTTGTGTGCAATACGATTTAAAGGTAGATTTAATGCGTAAGAAACATTCCACATTAACTGTCCAACTAAACCACCAATACCTGCAAAGACTACTGCCAAACCGATCAGCCCAGTTGCATCCATGCCCTGACTAAAGGCCAAAGCTCCGGCTGTACCAATATATGTGGCATATGACAAATCCCATGCAACAGCTCCACCAGGAGTCACATTTCCCATATACATGATTTGTAAAGGAATACCGACGATCATTGCTGCCTGAACATCATTCATGATTAATCCTACTACAAATGCTGCAACCAGCGGTCTACCCAATGTATACCAGCCGATTGTATTCCCTACTATGGAACCAATAGATCCCAAATAAATGAATAGGGCAATTAGAATTACTTGATACATTTCCATACTGTTTTCCTCCTTATTTTATATTGATTTAATAAATGATTCCCAGCTGGTACCGGATGCATTTGGAAGTTGCTGGAAAGTCACATTGAATCCCTCTTTAACCATATCATTTATATCTTCAATATCTTGATCACTTAGAAAGAAAATACCTGTTGCACCACTCATCTGATGCGTCGTATCATTTCTTTTTGCCATGTTTCCAAGATATACATGTTCACATCCTTTAATAACATCTTTAATTTCATTTAATTTAGAAGGGAATTTCACAATGACAAGTCGATTTTTGTCACTCGGTTGAGCAAGCAAATCTTTTGCCTCTTCAACTGTTACAACATGAGTTTTATATAATTTTGGAACTCCCATGGTTAAAATAGATTTTAAAACTGGATTTTTCGCAGAATCATCATCGATGGCTATAATTTCTTGTATGCCTAGTGTTGGGCACCACGCTACAATGGTCTGTCCATGAATTAGTCTATCATCTACTCTTACAAACATCTTGCTCATTTTTTTTCCTCCTTAATTGCTTTGCCCACAAAGCCTTTTGTTTCATTCAGTCGTTTCTGAGCTTCTTGCTGATCAATCTTCAGTAGAATCATAAGAATGGCTTCTTTAATGTGATAATCGCAACAATTCAGTGTTTCTGTTGCTTTTTCATAATCACACATCGTAGCCTGCATCACAATTTGACGAGCTCTTTCCACAAGCTTTTCATTTGTTGCTTTCATATCCACCATCAGATTCCCATATACTTTCCCAATACCTACCATACTAGCTGTTGAGATCATATTCAGAATCATTTTCTGACAAGTACCCGATTTTAATCTTGTTGATCCTGTCAATATTTCTGCACCTGCATCAACTTCAATGGCAATATCGGATACTTTTGAAAGAAGAGCATTTTTATTACATGAGATAGATACTGTTTTTGCTCCTATATCGTTAGCATATTCTAATGCACCAATACAGTAAGGTGTCCTTCCACTCGCGGCAATTGCTACAACAATATCCTTTGCACTTAAATGATTTACTTTTAAATCTTCATGTGCAAGTTCCTTACTGTCCTCTGCCCCTTCTTTTGCTTTGACAAATGCTTCATTACCGCCTGCCATAATCGCTATTACTTCATCTGTTGTTGAGAATGTTGGAACACATTCTACAGCATCTAATACTCCCAATCTTCCTGATGTGCCAGCTCCCACATAGATGAGACGGCCTCCATGATTCAGTGTATCAATGACAGCATTCACTGCTTTTTCAATATCATTTAATGCTTCTTTTACGGCACTTACTACTTTTAAATCTTCTTCATTCATGATGGTTAATAGTTCATGAATGCTAAGTTCATCTAGATGCATCGTTCTCTCATTTCTTTTTTCAGTGCCCAATTGATCAATTTTTACCATAATTTATTCTCAATTAGACTGGCATACATATAGCAAACAGTCGCTTTCTTACTATTTGACTCAATCATGCGTACTTGCAGATTTGTTGGATAATATTTTTGATATGGAAAATCATTCACACCGCCTCTAAATACAGTATATTCATTGAGTGCTGAAAACCATTGCTTTACTTCTTCATCATCCAATTCAAAATATGCCTGTGGTATAAATCCAACTAGATCTTCAAAGGTTTCACCATACATTAATCTTATATGACTTCCTTTTTCTCGAAGTCTTTTTACTGCTTTTGTCACAGCATCATGAGTATTGATATGACGCGGATGCATGGATCCTCTCCAATGAGTAATGACCAAATCTACTTTTTCATCTTCAAAATATTTTTCAAGTCTGGAAGCAAATTCGTCAAGAGAAGGCATATTGCTCGAAACATATCCAAGCCATATTGTATCTGCTCCAAGTGCTTTTGCTGCTCTTTCATTTTGATTGAGCAATTCTTTTAAATAAGCTTCACATTCTTCTTTTGTCGCATTCGGATCTTCCAATCTTCCCTGTGTCACATGAATGCAAGTACAATGTGCTCCTTCTTTTGCATATTTTAATAGAAGAGGTCCTCCCATCAGCTCTGCATCCAATGAATGTGCTCCAATTGATACAACTCTTTTTACTTCACTCATATTAAATTTCCTTTCTATATTCAACTGTTGTTCTTATAACACTTAATCCATGTCTTAAATAGTATCGTTTACCTGGTTCATCTGTCGTAACAAAGTACATACGATATATTCCTTTTTTTGCCATTTCATAGCATCCTAAATCTAACAGGATGCTTCCTAAACCTGCATTCCTATGATTTTTGCTTACTCCAATTGGCCCAAAACGCATTGGATTATCATCAATGGCTCTTGTACAGAACGCTACGATTTGATCATCTTTATCCAAAACCAAAAGAATTTCGTCTTCCGCTCTCTGCTTTTGCATTGACATTAATGCATTTCGCTTCCAGCCACCTCCAAATTCTTCTTTTAGGAAATCCAAAAGCTCTAATGCGTATTTATAGTCAAATTTAATAAACTGATATCCTAATTCTTCTGCCTTTTTTTTCTTTTCCAATGTTTCCTTTGGAATTTGATATCCATGCAGTTCTTTCCCCATAGAATAATGAAGGTCTAATGCCTGATATCCATTTTTTTCGAAAAATTTTGTAGCATCACTATAATGTATCGGATCCACTCCCCAAAAGAAATAATTCGGCGAATATGCTCCTAGAGTAATATTTTTGACTCCTAATTCTATTAAAGAATTTTCAGCCTTATCTAACAGTTGCTGTCCAATTCCCTTATGACGATATTCTTCATCAACGAACATCACATTAATCCATCCTCGTTCTGGTTCCAATCCTCGTTCTAAATAAGGAAATTTTCTTTTAGTTGCCATTACAAATCCAATCACATGATCTTCCTGCAAAGCAATATAGCAAAGATTTGCGTCAAAATTATCATCAAACAACGCTTGTTTTCTAAATTTTTTAACATCAATTGGATCAAAAGTGCAGTTTCGATTCCAGCACTCAACTACTTCCGATTCATATTTCTGGCTATAATGATCGATATGCATATCAAGCACCCCCCGTAAGTTAACATGTTAATATATTAACTTCGCTTCCATTATAACATTTTCATTCCAATTTGCAAGCGCTTTTTTAATTTTTTTATAAAAAAACCTGATTCATATAATGATCAGATTTATTAAGCTTTAATATTAACTGTTACAGAATACCAATCTGAATTAAAGTAAGTTTCAGAATATTCAAGAATATTATCTTGATTATCATAAGCGGTACGGCGAATAAAGAAAGCAGGATAACCATGTTTAACATTCATCTGTGTGTAAATATTACTATCTGTAATGTATTTCACAGAATAGTTCTCATTTACCCATGCAGGATACAAATGTGCTTCATTCAGTGTTTTATAAAAAGAGCGTGTTCTTTTCATTGACTTAGCTTGCGCAAGTGTAAGTAAATTTGCAGAAACATAAGAAATATGATAAGCAACGGGCTCATTGTTTGCTAAACGGACACGCTCAATCCTAATCATTTTAGCATCTTCGCTGATACCAAGTTTTTCAGCTATATCCGGATTTTGTATTTCCTCAATAGAATTGATATGCATATCGATCGTATATCCCTGTTGAAGGAGTTCTTCAGAAAAAGAGATTGAGGTCAAGCCACGAATCATTTTCTGTTTTGTTACAAACGTTCCAGCTCCTTGAACACCATAAAGATAACCTTGATTAATCAAATCTGCAAAAGCTTTTCGAACCGTAATCGTTGATACATTATATTTCTTTTTCAAAATAGATTCACTGTCAACCTTATCGCCTGGTTTAAGTTCCCCATTCTTTATTGCCGAAATGATATCTTGTTCAATTTGCAAATATTTTACTACTTTCTGCATGGTGTCACCTCATAAATATATTATCATGAAAGTGAATTCATTTGTATACAAAAAATAGAAAAAGTATAAATGCAATAATTAGGTTTCAATAGATATGTGTAATTAAAGACATTTTCTTTAGATTCTATTTCAGGTATCAATTCACATTTTTCCTATTAATAAAAACTTGAATCTGTTACTAGTTTTCATCAACTTTTGTCACAATTTTAATAACAAATGTCATGAATTATTTTCATTATAGTAATTATCTAAAATATCCTTTAGTTATTGATAATTCATCATCACATCTGTCATTTTTCAAATATGATGATGGCAACTTTATAAAAAAGAGAAAATTCGTTATACTACTATTATTGGGAGGTCGATAATAATGAATCAAATAAAAATGCTTGTCTTTGATGTGGACGGAACACTATATGACCTTGTTCAGCATGAAGTTCCTCCTTCTGCAATTGAAGCAATAAAAAAAGCAAAAGAGAATGGATATTATTTCGTAATTGCAACTGGAAGAGCTCATTATGCATTAGGAAAAGCACTCAATGATTTGAAACCAGATTTTATATTATCTGTATCAGGTGGTATGGTCGTTAATTCAAATCACGAAGTTATTTCTCATCATGATCTGGAAAAAGAAGATGTTCAGCAATTGCTTGATTTTTGTCATGAAAAAGAAGCAGGTTTGATTTTCAAATTCATGAATCATATGTACATCTATCAGCATCCGGAAAAAATAGATCCGCTCAAAGGACAAATGGAAAGCGATATTGGAAGTGAGCCATTCAGAGAATGTCCTACCCAAGATCATCATAAAATTGAAGCACCACAAGGTGCTAGTATTCATGTAGATCCAAAAGAAGTTCAAAGAGTTTTTGGAAATCATCCTAGAATTCAATTTCTTCCTTATTCAGAAGATGGTTATGATGTTGTTTTAAGAAATGTTAATAAAGGGATCGGTTTAAAAGAGTTAATGAATTATTTGCATCTTAAAAAAGAAGAAGTAGCATGTGTTGGTGATAATTTTAATGATCTTGAAATGATGGAAGAAGCAGGATATAAAATCGCAATGGGAAATGCGATAGATGAAGTGAAGAAAATTGCTGACTATGTGACAACTTCTTCTGATCAGAATGGTATCTATAATGCTTTAAAACATCTTCATTGCATCTAAAATACTGCTTAAAAGATTCATTTCATAGGGTATATGTTCCTCAATAAACCTAATATAATTATAAATTATCATGCTAATGAGAATAAACTCATTTTACATACCACTGTACAAGTAGCTATGGAGAAAGAGTTTTATTTCATTTAAACAACAAATGGTTTACTAGGACTATATAACATCTTTTCTTTTAAGAAAACAATAGCGTGTTGGAAATACACTATAACGCTATAAAGTGGCAAGTAAAAATGTTATACTATGTGCATATTCATAATGATATCATTTAAAAAATCGGAATTCGAGAAAGGAATAATTATGGCATCGTGGATGATTCATCTGCGCATTGCAGATGCGTTAATTGATAAGATTGCAGACATTGACAAAACTGCTTTTATTATAGGAAATATTGCACCTGATAGCGGAGTGCCGAATACTGACTGGACTAGTTATACTCCACCTAAATCGGTTTCTCATTATTACGTTATACAAGAAGATGGCAAAACAAAGAATATTGATGTGGATGCTTTTTGTGCAGAGTATTTTTCAAAAGAGCTTATCAGGTCATATTCAGCAAAAGAATATTCTTTCTTTTTAGGATATTTAATTCATTTACTTACAGATATTGAATGGACTAAAAAAGTATTAAGTCCTTCAAAGGAAAAATATTCCGAAGAATATACTCGAAACAAAAAAGCATTCACGGAGAAACTGAAAGAAGACTGGTATGACCTCGATTTCAGATTTATAAAAGAACATCCGAATTTCAGAGCATTTCACATTTATGAGCAGGCAGAAGATTTTTCAAATGAATATATGAAAGAATTTGCTGCTGATGCTTTTGATAATCGCAGAGAGTATGTTTGTAAATTTTACCATAGCGATGAACATGGTGAACTATATCGAGAATATCCATACTTAAATCCAGAACAAGCAGATTGCTTTGTTAAGGAAACTGTTGACTATCTGCATTATAAAATTACAGATTTATAAAGCACGATAAATTCTGATTTTTTTTGAAAGGTGGGAACAGTAAGTGATTAAAGAGATTTATTCGTTTGATTCGTATGAAAAATTTATTAGCGATATTTCTAGGGATCCTAATTTTGCTGATCCTCATTTTGAATTTGACCATAATAACTTATATGATTCATTAAAAAAAGATAATAGAAAAGCCTATATTGTTACCAATGGGAAAAAAGTAAAAGGACTATTTGTATGGTTGATCATTCCTGATGAAAATTATATTGAAATGTTGATTGGATTATCCAAAGAAGAATCTTCAATAAGTGAAATGATTACTTTTATTGAAAGCGAATACAAAGGCTATCAATTAGATTTTGTAATAAATCCTAAGCATCATTTATTTTGCAACGTCTTAAAGACTAAAAATGCTAGCTTTGAAAATGAGCAACAATGGATGATTTGGGAAAAAGAAAGTGAAAACCAATATCATCACGAAATTGTCCCTTTATCTGATGAATATGAATCTCAATATATTGATAAACATAATAAAGATACCTATTGGACAGCTGAAAAGGTGATTGAAGCAAAAGATAGATTTAGAGTTTATTTGGCTATTAATGAAGAAAAGGTCGTTGGCTATATTGATGTAACATACTGCTATGAAAAGAATGAACCATATGACTTATGGATAGATAATGAATTTCAAGATAAGGGATATGAGCAAGCATTGTTGCAAGCAGCGATAAAAATGAATAAACCTAAAAAAATGACGGTTTTGGTTGATGTCAGTAATTATGATGAAGTCGAGATGCTTGAATCAATAGGTTTTGTCTCTGTAGAAGGAACAAATAGCATATATGCTACATATAAATCATAGATTAGCTAAAACGTAAAAATAGACATTTTTATCTAAATGAAAGATATCGACAGATTCTAGTTTTAGAACTAGATAAATCAGGAGTTATTTCATAAAGCAAAGGAATACGAGGAGTAATAAGTATGTTATATCATGGCTCATATATAAAAGAATTACCTTATATTGCAACAAATGCAAAATCACATTTTACAGGCAAACAGGTGGCTTATTTTACTTCGGACAGGGTATATGCGTTAGTCTGTTGCCGCTTACCGGAAGAAAATTTTGTCACAATGGGTATCAGAGAAGACGGAAAACAGCATTATTTCGAAAGATTCCCTAATCAGTTGATCACACTGTACAAAGGAAAGAAAGGTTTTTTGTATATACTTGATTCCAATGAAGGATTGGTCAATACAAAAAATAGAACTTGGGAAAGCAATGTTAATGTATATGTAGACAGATATGAAATAGTCGATGATGTATATGAAGAGATAAAAAAAGAAGAAGAAAAAGGGAATATAGTAATCCACAAATATGAAGAAATTGATCCTGATGAGCAGAAAATTCACGCAAATCATATTAGGGATACGATTGATGATAATAAAATAATGAAACCATTCTATCTAAAGCATTTCTCTTCTTTATGGGATGAATAATAAGAATTCTTATTTATTTATCGGTTTACAATTAGTACTCCTTTTACATACCCCCTACTAGTTGGTGGTTTTCGAATGAATTCATTTACAGTTGATTTTTCAGAAAATACAAGGCAGATTTAGATATTTTCCTAATACAACGCATTTAGGAATTGACTATTTGTTAACTTACGAGTATACTACTTATGAGTTAACTAATATGAGGTGATACTATGATAGGAAGAGAAAAAGAATTACAACACCTAGATTCTCTTTATGAAAGTAATCGTTTTGAATACTTAGTCATGTATGGACGAAGGCGAGTTGGAAAAACAACGTTGCTGCAGGAATTCAGCAAACATACCAATTCAATCTTTTATCCTGCCAGAGAAAAAAATGATACACTTAATCTTGAAGATTTTTCAAAAACGGTACAGCTTCATTTTGATCATACATATATTGCTTCTTTTCAAAACTGGGAAGCTGCCTTTGACTATATTTCAAAAAAGGTAACGGATAGAACTGCAATTATTATTGACGAGTTTCCATATATTGTTCAAGAGAATCCAACTATCAAATCCATTCTGCAACATACCATTGATCACGATTGGAAAAACAAGAATATCTTTTTGATTCTGTGTGGTTCTTCTGTAAGTATCATGGAAAATGAAATTATGGGAAACAAGTCCCCTTTGCATGATCGACAAACTTCTACGCTTGAAATCAAACCATTTGATTATTATGAAAGTGCTGCATTCTTTCCAGATTATTCAAATGAACATAAACTAATCAGTTATGGTATTCTTGGTGGCATTCCACGATATCTTGAAGCTTTCAATCCAAAAAAAGACATTCAAACTAATATTGCATCCAACATTATTAAAGAAGGATCTTATTTGTATGAGGAACCTGACAATCTTTTAAAAGCAGAATTGAGAGAGACAAATATCTATAACTCAATTCTTTCAGCTATTGCTTCTGGAAGAAATAAAATCATAGAAATCGCCAATTACATTCATGAAGACAAGGCAAAAGTAGCAAAATATTTATTGACATTACAGACATTAAGGTTAGTAGAAAAAGCTGTACCTTGTGGCGAAAATAATAATTCACGTAAGTCTATCTATGTAATTAAAGACAATTTTTTTAGATTCTATTTCAGGTATCAATTCACCAATAACACATATTATTCAATGTTAGGTGATTATGAAGCGTCTGAAGAAATTATGAACGATATTCCCAATTTGATGGGCAATGCATTTGAGCAGATTGCAAAAGAA
>CAMEUL010000005.1 GCA_945938205.1 uncultured Traorella sp.
TTTGTTCACGTTCATCGTTTCCACCACCCATACCGGCACCTCTTTGACGGCCGACGGCATCGATTTCATCGATAAATACAATACATGGTGCTGCTTTTTTCGCACTCTTGAACATATCTCTTACACGGCTGGCACCGGTACCTACAAACATTTCTACGAAATCAGAACCACTGATGGAGAAAAATGGTACATCGGCTTCTCCAGCCACAGCTTTTGCCAACAGTGTTTTCCCGGTTCCCGGAGGGCCCACCATCAGGATTCCCTTTGGAATTCTAGCTCCCATGTCAGAGAAACGTTTTGGATCTTTCAGATAGTCAATAATTTCTTTGACTTCTTCTTTTTCTTCCTCACATCCGGCAACATCCTTGAATCGAACTTTGATATCACTCTCAACACGGTGACGTGATTTGGTGAATTCAAAGGCTTGTTTGTTTCCTCCACCCTGCGACATCACACGAGAGAAGAGAAAAAAGGACAATCCTCCTAAAACCAACAAAGATCCTATGGGCATCAAAATTTCAAGCAGTCTTGAATTTTCTGATGGATCCACAATACTGATCTTATTGGTTCCTTCATCCAGAACAGCACTCAGCCAAGTAATGTTCTCATCTGTATTTGGCAAGGTTGTTGAGAAAGGAACATCCTTTCCATTCTTGACATAAATACCATTCACATCAATCTTGACACTTCCAATGGACATGGACACATCCTTGAAAGTCATTTCCTCTGCTTGATTCATAAATACATTGGAAGTAATTCTTTCCGTATTGCTTCCTACAGAGAATCGAATCAGAGAAAAGAACACAAACATTGCCAACAAATAAGGAATGATATTAATAACTCTTTTCCTGTTCATTCAGCATCCTCACTTTCTAATATTACTGATAGCATTCGTCTTTCAATACTCCAATAAATGGCAGATTGCGATACTTCTGATTATAGTCTAATCCATATCCAATCACGAATTCATTTGGAACTACAAATCCAACGAAATCTGCTTTCACATCTACAACACGACGTTCCGGTTTATCCAAAAGAGAAACCACTTTGACACTGCTGGCACCTTTTTCCAATATGAGTTTTTTCACTTCTTCAATCGTTCTTCCGGTATCAATAATATCTTCCACCAGCAATACAGGTTTTCCCTGAACAGGTGTCTGAAGATCCAGATTCACTTTAATTTTTCCAACGGATTCAGTGCCTTCATAACTGGATACATCCATGAACTCATAAATAATATCCATATCGATATGTTTCACCAGTTCTGCCAAAAAAGGAACACTTCCTTTTAAAAGGCCAACAACTAAAGGAATTTCATTTCTAGATTCGTAATCTTCTTTTATTTCTTTACCTAATTCTTCGCTTCGTTTCACGATTTCGTCCAATGAAACAAGAATCTTTTTCACGTCCTGATGCATCATGCATTACCTCCAAAAAAAGTATACGATTATTTTAACACAAAACAGTTTGGTTTGTCAGTATAATGTTCCACATCACAGCCAATTTCAGGCACTAAAATGACATTTCCCACAGAATTCACAACAATTGGATAACATTTGCGTGCTTTATGTGATATTTTTCTGTCAATAAAGAAACGATTGATCTTCTTTTTCCCGAATCTCAGCTGAATCGCATCATTTTTTTGATAAGGACGAATGGTGTTCGGAAAGTCAGAAGCAAACAAAGTCACTGCTTCCACACTACGTCCGGTTTTTCTAATTTTGAAGTATTCACAGTCAAATTCTTCAATCGTATCAAACTGATAACAATAGTCAACATCTTCAACGATCTGCAGTACATCATAGCTCTTCATCAGTGTTTTCCCATCAATTTCAAATCGATAGGCACTTACATCTTTCAGGATGGTCTCACACATCAGACGGATCCTTCTTTCAGACAGCGAAAAACCAATGCCCTGCTGATTGAGAAAGGCACGCAGTATTTCTTCATGATCTTCCATTTTCTTGAATTCTTCCAGCGGAAGATCCTCATAATTTTTCACAAATTGTGCGATTTCTTCCTTATGTTTCTGACGGGCAAGATTTTTGCGCTCAATTTCTTCCAGCACTTCCTGTCTTTTAACTGCATCCCACGTATCCACGACTTCTCTTCTTAACCTATTTCTCAGATAATCATTGGAAAAGTTGCTTTCATCTTCTCCAAAAGGAATATCATGATCAAAACAGTATTGATAGCATTCCTCTTTTGTCATATCCAAAATAGGCCGTTCAATCTGAACACCATGATGCTTGACACTTTTTGCCAGACCATAAACAAGTGGAATACTTTTTCGCTGACATTGCATCAGATAAGTTTCCAAAAGATCATCCTGCTGGTGAGCAACCAGAACGCTTTCACAATTCTCTTGCTGACAGAGTTCTCTAAAAAAATCATAACGGAATTTCCTCGCATAACCTTGGAAATTTCCTTTATGATGAGGATCACAATAACGCACAAAAAAGGGAATGGAGTGAATTTCACAGTATTTGCGCACAATTTCCTCATCCCTTTTGGCTGATTCTCTTTTCTGATAATTGACATGTGCAACAATGACATTCAAATGACTCTGAACACATTTGTCCAGAAGTGTCATGGAATCACACCCGCCAGATACCGCAACACAATATTTTTTCATTAACAGCATTATACCACGTTATACCACTTTTGCCAGTAATATCGTCGAATCATCATTGCGCGGTGTCTGTTTTAATATTTCAACAAACCGATTGACCTCCTTCCGTGCATTCAGATTTTCACTTTCTTTCATCCACGTTAATATTTCTTCCACACTGACACCATCACTGCTCATCACAAACCAGTCGCCTTTTTCTACTTCCACATGTATGTGATCGACATCAATATGAGCTACAATACCAATCGGCAACGAGCTTCCCCAAATCGCAAACAGTTCTTTTTTACGTATCAGATAAGTTGGATTGGCCGCTGATTTGCAGATCGTAACTGAACGATGATATCTGTCAAAGGATAATACATCACAGGTGGCATAGGCATCACTGAGCAAAAGTTTATTGATGCAGTTCATAGCTTCTATCTCTTGAATATTTGAATAAATCATCCGCTGAAATAGATTCACGATACATTTCGATATTTTGCTGGCTTCCAAGCCACTACCCATGCAATCACTGATGAGACAGTAAACATTACGAGAATGATGAAAGACCGAGAAGGAATCTCCACAGCATATCTGTGGATGCAGGCTATCCGCATAGGCATCAATCTGAACCGGAGGGGATGAAATAAATTCCACATTCAGGATTCCCAAATGTTTTAAAGACGTATTGATCGATGAACATTCCATCGGTGTCGGCAAGATATGATTCAAAAGAGGCAGCAGTACGTCATTGACCTCTTGTGCATGAAAATGAAGCAGCGAACACACAATGCGCAAAAAGCCTTCATCACTTTCTTCCACCATGACATCTTCATAGCCAATATTATAGCCTTCAAGGATGGAAATGACTTGATTTTTGATGGTCTCTACAGATCGATCTTCATGACTGCATTTTTTCGATGTATATTGCAATGCACGAGACATGCTTTTCAAGAAAGAAGATTCAACCGCCGATATGTTTTCATAATATGTTCCCAAATGATCAAAGATCATCGAGAAATGATTGAGCTGCTTATGTAAGTAAGCTTTGGAATTAGACTGTCGGATCTGTTCTGTTTCGACCGGGATCCCTTCTTTTGAAAGAAGCAATAAAATTACTAGATACAAGCCTACTAAAAGTACCTGTGTCAAGTTTTCCACATGCATCACAAATAATCCAAAATATACAAGAAGCATGAGTCCTGTCTGTTCTCTTAACAAAGAAAGAAGATAAATATATACAAAGATCTCATAGTTGAAGTTTCCACCAATCAGAAGATTCATGAAGAAGAAAGAAGTAATGCTGATGAGCGGAGAACATCCAAAGCAAAGAAATATCAGACCGATGATCATGACAGATTCCAGAAACTGAGGCAGAAACTGAATAAGCAGAAGAACCAAACTAATTACACAGATTGCATAAATAGATCGTGGGACAGAGAATTCCTTATTCAGCCAATCCAGCGTTTTCATCAGTTCATGATAATAAATGATCTGAATCACGGCAAAGGTAAGCGCAATAGAAACATTCTTTGTCGCAATGTATGCAACCGCAAAACTGCTGAGAGCCATATACAGCTGACTGATCTTAAATACATCACCTTTTGCCAGAAACACCCCATAGGAAAAGATATGGTATCCCATCACGAAGACAACAAACTGAAGCAATATCAGAGGATCATAAAAGAACAGAATGACGGAAGGTGCCAAAAATGAAACTTCATCCCGAAAAGAACGGGTTACAACGAACGGAAAAAAAGCCATCATAAGTTGAATGTTACCGGTAAGCGAAATACCAATGCTGGCTATAAAAAAGAAAACAGAATTCCAGGCAACAGACGGTTGTCTGTGCTGAAGCGTGAGAGTTTTCATGCAAGCCCCCTTTTGTGTGTTATCTTAAGAGATGTGTGATGGAATCCTTGTCGAATTTACTCCAGAATCAGATTTTTAAGTTTGGATTTAATTTTCAGAAACATTTCAGAATCTACAGGAATATGTGCTTTGACATCAATGATGCGTGCTGTATTGATGAATTTCGCATCATTGAGAAACAGTACTGATTCTTTATATAATCCTTCAATCGTGCCCAGAGGAAACAAATATGTACCTTCATTCGTAAATGCTTTGCGATACGTCTGCGGATTGCTTGTCATTGGTATAATAAGTGCTTTGAAATGCACAATGGCTATGACCAGCCCAAAATGCTGATACCCTGCTTCATACAAATATGCCTGACCAAAATCCGTATAACAAACATCACCCGGTCGTATAGAAAGTCCCATCGATTTTGATGAAGCAATGTTTCTCCGGATATTGTAGTTTTTCTCACTGATCAGACGCTGCACGCCTTCTTTGTATGAAATCTGAGCATATTCATCTTTCTTTTCTCGAATAAACCAGTCCCACAGCTTCTGCCATTCTTTCTGAATAATCGATTTATTCTGTGTATTGCATATATCATAAAATGCCTCAATATCTTTAATCTGCATATATATGACCTCCTACTCTCTAATATGCACAGAAAATATCGTTTTCCCCAAAAATAAAGAAAAATCAGAGAAATCGTTCTCTGATTTAGTCTTTTTTTGTATTTTTGATCAGATTTACAATACTGGTAACCGGATGAAACCACGGGGCAATCATCTGTGTCTTTTCCAGGAAAATTTCACCAACGATCAGTTCCACAAAAAGCAGTGTCAATCCAATTTTCTTATTCAGAATGTAAATATAGGCAACAATACCTGAACATAAGGTAACAGCATATAATATCAGCACCGTATTCTTATGACCAAAACGTCTCATCAGAACATGGTGAAGATGATTTTTGTCTGCTTCATCGATCTTCTTTCCAGAAAGTTTCCTTCGTAAGATGGCACTCAATGTATCTATAATAGGTACACCACACATCAGAATTGGAAGTCCTAACGTGATAAACGTTGAAGACTTAAATCCAATCAGTGAAATAGTCGCAATCATGAATCCCAGAAACAATGCGCCGCAATCTCCCAAAAAGATTTTTGCAGGATAGAAATTAAACAGCAGAAAGGCAGCCAAAGCTCCTACCAGGATCAAGGAAATATGCATGATGTCCGGACGATTATCAATAACACTCAAAGAGGCAATCACTACTAGTATAATTAAAGAAATACCTCCGGCCAAGCCATCCAAACCATCGATCAGATTGATCGCATTCGTGATTCCTGTCAGCCAGAAAAAAGTCACAATATAAGAGACCAATCCCATATTGATTTCGATCCCAAACGGCAGGAAAATCTTATCAAGCATAATGTTTCCATAAAAAATGACAATGAGCGAAGCCACGACCTGAAAAGCGAACTTCTTCTTTGGAGAAAGATCCACCAGATCATCGATCAGCCCTCCAAAAAACATTACACTGGAGCCCAGCAGAATACCACGAATTTGCGTATCTGATTTCATGAAGCATGTCATTGAAATGATGAATGCAACATAAATAGCAACGCCTCCAATACGGGCAATGGTCTTGCTGGTATGTATCGTTCGGGCATTGATTTTGGCATAGGCATCAATATACTTCGCAACCTTCATTACGATAGGCGTAGAAATCAGTGCAATGAAGAATGGCAATACTATGTATTTGATCCATTCCATGAGTTAACCTCAGCCAATAATGTGCAGATTTTCCAGCAGAATTCCAGTTCCTTCCGCAACACATTTCAACGCATTTTCCGCAATATATACAGGAATGTGCAATTCATTTCGCAACAGTTCATCCAAACCGTTCAATAAAGCTCCTCCTCCGGTCAGAACAATACCGCGAGTCACAATGTCACTGGCAAGTTCTGGAGGTGTCTTTTCAAGCACGGTACGGCATGCGCTTACCACGCTCTGCAAAGAATCACGCATTGCTAATTCAAGTTCATCAGAACGGATGAGAATAGAAGTTGGAAGTCCTGTCACAAGGTCACGTCCGCTGATTTCCGCAGTTTCAGTCTTGAATCCTCTCCAAGCTGTACCAATAGTCTTCTTCAGTTCTTCAGCAGTACGATCCCCGATCAGAAGTTTCTTTTCATCTTTTACATATTTGATGATGTCTCGATCAAAAGTATCTCCGGCAATCTTCAGAGAAGTTGATGTTACAATTTCTCCCATGGACAGCACAGCGACATCCGTTGTACCCCCACCAATATCCAATACCATGTTTCCACTTGGCTTGGAAATATCCAATCCGGCACCAACTGCCGCTACTTTTGGTTCTTCTTCAATATACACTTTCTTGGCACCTGCACGGTATGCGCAGTCACGAATGGCGTTTCTTTCCACACTTGTGATATTGCTTGGACAGCAAATCAGAATGGTAGGACGCTGGAACATTCCTTTCAGCTGAAGTTTCTTCAAAAAGAAGTTCAACATGATTTCAGTCACTTCAAAGTCTGCAATGACACCATCCTTCAATGGACGGATCGCCAATACTCTTCCCGGTGTTCTTCCTAACATTTCTTTAGCTTCCTGTCCGGCAGCCAAACATTTTTTTGTATCTGCATCAATAGCTACTACACTTGGTTCATCAATTACAATGCCCTGTCCCTTCACATAAATCAAAAGGTTGGCAGTACCTAAGTCGATTCCAATTTCTTTTGTAAATAATCCCATAGAATCCTCCTTTTACTCATAAGCAGTTACATTATATCACAATTCTTCAAAAGAGTAACTTAAAAATAGTACCTCTTTGAAGTACTATTGAAAACTGAAAATCATATTCGGATCGATGCGAACCCCATCTTTCTCCACGACCAGATGCAGATGATTTTTTAAGGATGCCTGATAGATATTCGTTGAAGCATTTCCCAGCATATCTTTCTGCTTGACCTGATCTCCTTTTTTCAGTGCAATTTTATCTAAAGACTGATATGTGATAATGACATTATCACTCTGTATACGGATGCCGTTTCCTAAAAGTGGATCATTGGTCACTTCAATCACTTCCCCATCAGCAGCACTGTAGACAGGAAACACTTCTCCGTTATTGGAAATATCTACACCCTGAGAGGGGCGAAATACACCTTCATATTCGACAATACTATCCACCATTCCGCTTTCCCCATTAAAATAATCCACCACTTTTTTCCCGGTTTCATAGGGTAAGATAAACCTTTCTCGATCCGGTTCTTTTGGACTTTGCGGCAGTTTCAAGACAGGAAATTCATTAAATACCGGTGTTTCTTTTGGATTCAATGTCTGATATGTCACAATCCCGACCGCAAATAGACTGACTATTCCAATACTTAACAGAAATCTTCTTTTTGCTTTTTTGTTTTTTCTCTCATAAGCAATCATTGTTTCACCTCAATTTGAGTATGCACATGAATGCCCTTATTTATTCACAATTTCAACTCCTGTGTAATAGTGTTTCAAGATTTCCACGTAGTCATAACCAGCAAGTGCCATCCCCTGTGCCCCATACTGGCTCATCCCCACACCATGACCACTTCCCAAGGTGATAAACAAAAAACCTTCTTCATTTTTTTGCACTGTGAAGCTTGAACTGGAAAGTCCGCATTTTTCACGGATATCTTTTCCGCTGTAAAGAGTTTGATTTACCTTGACGATCTTCACATAATTATTTTCATATCTTTCCAATACTTCAACTTGAAACACTTCTTCCTTGAAGATTTCATTCATTTCCTGAATGGAGATGCTTTTTTGACGTTCATTGTCTTTTTTGATGGAATCATAAGGGGATTCCACACTTATTAAATATGGATAAGGAGTGGTCCAATAATCTTCTGAATTATTTGTTTTTCCATTACAGGATGAAAAGAAAAAAGCATGAATGATTTCATTTTGATAAGTCATAATTTGTCCTTGTGTCTGACGAATAGCATCTTTTATTTTTTTAAGATTCTGTTCATAACTATCTTTCCATTTTTCTTTCAATATGTCCTGATTCTGATATACCTGACTGGATGTCGTATCATCTACCTTCAGTCCTCGTGCAAGAACATAGGTCCTGGATGCGACAGCCTGTGCCTTGAGTGCTTCCATTTCAAAAACTGCAGGCATTTCTCCTGCTAACACACCTATCAGATATTCCTCAAGTTCCAGCGATATTTCTCCACCTGCCGTAGAAATGCTTACCATGATGGTCTCATTTATTTGATTTGAAATAAAAAGGCTCCGTTTCAGATCCGGCAATGTCAAATAAAAAAAGATAAGAAAAAAGATCAGACAACTGATCAATTTAATTTTGATTTTCATGATTTATTCTATGAAAAAAGCAATCAGGATATTCCTGATTACTTGTGATAAGGTAAATGCTGAAGTATTGTAAAACTGCGATAAATCTGTTCAACCACCAAAAGCCGGACAAGCTGATGTGGAAAAGTACAATCTGACAGTTTCCATCTCATATTGCTTCTTTTCAAAATGGCTTCTCCCAGTCCCAAGCTGCCACCAATGACAAACACCAGGTCGCTGGAATCATAGGTCATGATTTTCTGTATTTTTTCTGCCAGTTTTTCAGATGTATATACTTCACCATGGAGATCCAGCAGAATGACAAATTCACGATCTTTTATTTTTGATAGAATTCTTTCCGCCTCAATGTCTTTGATTTTTTCCTCCTGCTTTGATGAGCAGTTGAATGGAATACTCTCATCATTCACTTCAATGAGTTCAATTTTTGAAAATCCCTGAATTCTTTTTCTATATTCTTCAATACAGGCAGCCAAAGATTTTTCTTTGATTTTTCCTACCGCAATAATTTTAATCATCCTGACCTCCCTGAAAGATTTCAAACTGGCGACTGGCATGTATCTGCGGATGGAAATTCAGATCTTTCAATGCTTCTTCCAGTGTCTTTTTTGCCAATTCTCTTGAATTTGCTTCTTCAGAAATATGAGCCAGTACGATCTGCTTAGTTTTATCTCCGATGCATTTTCTCAAGTGACGGGCACAATCTTCATTACATAAATGCCCGTTCGCACTTCGAATACGATTTTTCACATATTCCGGACGTTTGGATCGTATCAGCATGGACAAATCATGATTGCTTTCAAAAATATAATAATCGGCATTTTGTATCTTTTCATAATACTGTTCTTTTAAATAACCGGTATCCGTAATATACACGAGTTTTTCATGTTCATCATGTAAGATATAGCCAAGGCATTTCACATCATGAGAAAGACGAATGATTTCAATTTTCAATGATTTGATCTGAAAGCATTCATCTTCATGAATCATATGTTGTGAATAGATTCCTAGATCCTCTTCAGAATATATCGGAAGAGACTGAAAGAGCTTCAGGGCAGAAATATGATCACTGTGTGTATGAGTAATCAGACAGGCATTTAGTGAAGCAATTTCACAATGAATCTGAGAAAAAGCATTTTTTAGGTATTTCTGGTTGGTTCCGCAATCGATCACTACTTTGGTATCTTTATTTTCAATCACACAGCAATTGCCTTTGGAACCGGATGCCAATAATGCAAACTTCATGCTTATCCTCCAATATATGGCCAAGGATAAATGGAGCTTCCATAATAAGGACTTGTTCGAATTTCAAAATGAACATGCGGTCCGGTTGCAATACCGGTCATACCTATCTGACCGATAACCTCCCCTTTCGCAACGGTTGTTCCTACTCCAAAGAAGGCAGGCTGGTTCATATGTCCATAATAGGTATAGAAACCGTTATTGTGATTGATGATGACATAATATCCATTCACACTTGTATAGCTGGCTACAATAATCGTTCCACGGTCTGCTGCACGAACACTTCCATAAGGACTATATCGGTTCGCAACATCAAGGGCAGTATGTCCATAGTAACATCCCCAGTTGCAGGTCACAATGGCATTATCCACCGGAAGACGGAAGTTTCCGCTTCCGACATTTGGAATGACCATGGTACCCACGACCACAATTTCCTGCTGTGGATATTCCAACTGCAGACGACTGACTTCTTCTGTCTTATCTGTTACCAGTTCACCATTCACATAGGTTTCTTTATACTGCACACGATAGCTTCCTACCTTGTAGCTTTGTTTCACATAGCGTTGACCTTCACGCAATGTCGCATCATATTCATATCGTGTATCTTCCGGATAATCCGGTTCTACAGCAATACGCTGTTTCACTGTTTCAATACTGATCGGAGAATCAATTGGCGTAACATTGAGCTGTTCTCCCACCTGCAGCAGCTGAGATTCTGATTTTAAGATATCTGAATTGACAGACAAAAGATTCATGATGGAAACACCTTCTTTGCTGGCAACCCCTTCAATCATATCTCCTTCTACTACCGTATAATATTTCGCATTATAATCATAGCCGAAACTCAGCCATGTGATGCATGCATCATAGTCTTTCAATATCAGATCAATTGGCACAAGTTCATGAGATATTTTAGCTGTATCAAGATATCTATATGACACATCCAATAATGAATCGGCAGAATAAGTAGTCGGTGTCTGACGATTATCCAGCAGTTTTTTAGTTTTGGCAGGATCAACACCTTTGCTTTCCAAATAATTCAATACGAAATCTTCTCTGGCCTGCATGAAATCATCACTGTTTTTCACATAAGCAATACTTCCATTTGAAAACTCTATTTTATATCCCATAATGGAAAAGAAATTGTTTTCTTCCAGATAAGAGAATATTTCTTCATCTTTATCTTCAACTTCCAAAACGGATAAAATCGTGCTGGTATGAATATCCTCTCCCAAACCAACCTCAGTATCAGGAAAATCTTCAGCATATTTTTCATCATAAATGCGGTCCAGAAAAGCCTCATATTCATCAAGATCATGAACAATTCCCAGTAACTGATCTTTATAATAAATCGAAAGATTTTCTTTCTGGTTTCCTTCACTTACATATCTCTGATTGATGATTCCGCCTGTTTCAAGTTTATCTGAAGCAGACAGTACATATGTTTCATTGGCTTTTGGTGTCAAAAACGTTAAAGCTGCAGCTCCCAATAAAAGACCTGTCATTAAACCAATCTTTTTCAGCATACAAAGTTCAACTCCTTTTTATTTATCTGGGTTAAAAAATGCACTGATGTTCTTCGAAAACATCAACTGAAGACGACGGGTAGCCCCGTTACGATGTTTGGCGATATCTACATCCACTTCATCAATGTTGCTTTCATCCACTTCCTCTTCCTTTTTCTGATAAGAATCACGATAGAGGAAAATAACGATATCCGCATCCTGTTCAATAGAACCTGATTCTCTTAAATCAGACAAGAGCGGATGTTTGTCCTGACGTGTTTCCACACCACGTGACAACTGTGAAAGAGCAATCACAGGAACTTCTAATTCTCTGGCGAGCGCTTTTAGAGAACGTGAAATTTCGCTGACTTCCTGCTGACGGTTGTCCGAATTGGAACGTGATGAGGAAGAGATCAGTTGAAGGTAGTCAATAATGATCATATCCAGACCCTGTTCTGATTTCAACTTACGACATTTTGAGAAAATGTCTCCCATTTTGATTACAGCAGAATCATCAATGAAGATTTTGGTTTTACGTATTTCATTGCAAGCATCCTGGATCTTGTTCATATCTTCGCTGCTAACATAGCCGCTGCGTATCTTTTCTGACTGAACTTCACTTTTGGCACTTAAAATACGCTGCATCAGCTGTTCACATGGCATTTCCAGTGAAAAAATTGCAATTGCTCCCGGATTTCTCAGGCTGGCCTGCAAAGCGATATTCAAGGCAAAGGCTGTTTTTCCTACAGAAGGACGCGCTGCCAGAATGATCAAATCACCACGTTGGAAACCATTGGTGGTCGCATCTAGATCCACATATCCTGTTTTGATCCCTGTAATTTTTTCTTTGCTGCTTCTCAGCATTTCCAAACGTTCCATTACAGAATTCAAAACATCACTGCTGCTTCGAAAATCAGTTGTTCTGCGCTGACGGGTTACCTGTAGGATATTTCGTTCTGCCTCATCCATCAGATCATCTAAGGGTTTGATATTTTGAAATCCTTCAACTTCAATTTTTTGTGCCGTTTCAATCAGTTTACGTATCTGAGCACGGCTTTTAATAACTTCAATATACGTGGAAGCATTGACACTGCTGATGGCATTCTCTGTTAATTTGAGAATATAATCAGCACCTCCTGCCCGCTGAAGAAGTTGTGTATCATTCAAGCGGGTAATCAGTCCAACAGGTTCTACTGGCTGGCCCTGATCCATCAGAAAGGTCATGGCACGATAAAGCTGCTGATGATTCTCATGAAAGAAATCCTCAGCGACAAGATCGTGGTCTTTCACATCCTTCACTACTTTTGGATAAACCAGCATTCCTCCAAGTATTGCCTGTTCTGCCTCTAAAGAAGAAGGCAGCTGTTTTGGATTATTTGCCATAAAGCCTCCTAACATTCACTTACATGTACTTTTATCTGTCCAATGACTTTGTTTTTATATAAATCAACTTTTACAAAGGTTACACCACAGGAATTGATGGATTCATTGTCAATGAATTTTCTCTTATCCAAGTGAATTCCATGTTTTTTATTCAATTCTTCACAAACCTGTTTAGAAGATACTGAACCAAACACACGACCATCTTTACCCGCTTTCACTTTAAATTCAAGCGTGATATTCTCTAGGGCTTTTTTAATTTCATTCGCTTCCTGTTCTTTTAAAGCTTCCTGTTCAGCTTCCTGTTTCTTTTGTTCTGCCAGGATCTCACGACTCTTTTCGGTAGCTGCTACGGCCAGTTTCTGTTTGATCAGAAAGTTACGGGCATATCCATCACTTACTTCCAAAAGCTGACCTTTCTTTCCTACTTTTTTCACATCACTCAGCAAGATGACTTTCATTTGATAATTCCTCCTCAATATTCTTTTTCAATACATTCATTAATTCTTCTTCCACTGCTTCAACAGTTGTATTTTCTCTCATCAACGCTGCAGCACTGAAATGTCCGCCTCCGTTCATTGTTTCCATGAGTTTCTGAACATTGATATTTCCTTTGGAGCGAGCAGAGATACAAACTGTATTTTCAGCTGTATAAGCAATCACAAAACTTGCTTCGATATTTTTAATAGCGAGCATGCTGTCGGCACATTTGCTCATCATGGTGCGTGTCACCACTGCTTTATCGGTCACCGCAGCCAGCATCATGTTTTTGAAGACGACACGTCCATAACGCATGATTGATGATTTTTCTTCAAATTCTTGAATGTTTTCTTTAATGAGATCTTCCGCAACATTTGGATCCACTCCTAAAGATCTCAATGTAGCACACGCCTCAAAGGTCCTTGCCCCGGTACGTGCCTTAAAGCGATTTGAATCAATCAGAATTCCCAAATAAAGGAACATCGCTTCAATTTCATTTACCACAACCTTATGAGGCATGTAAGGCAAGAACTCTGTCATCAATTCACTGACACTGCTTGCACTTGTTTCCACATAAACAAGGAGTGGATTTTCAATAAATTTTTCACTTCTTCGATGATGATCGATCAGGATCACTTTTTGTGCCTTTTCAAGAACAGCAGGTGCATTACAGTGATCCGGATTATGGAAATCCACTGCAAATACAAGATCTTCCTCTTTCATCATTTTCATTGCTTCCTGTTCAGTGATGAAATGATGACGCTTTTTCAGTTCACTGTCAAACTGTTTTAATGCCTGTGAACACTGTTCTTCAATACCACCGGATTGAGAAACGATATACACTTCTTTGTCATGACCCTGAGCAATGCAGCTTACAGCCAAATTAGCGCCCATACAGTCAAAGTCCATATTCTTGTGTCCCACTACAAATACTTTTTTAGTTTCCTGCAAAGCATCACGAATTGCTTTGGCCATCACTCTCGCACGAACACGAGATCTTTTCTCTGTTGCTTCTGAATTTCCGCCAAAGAAAATCGCATCCTGATCATCTTCACGCACAGCCACTTGATCGCCACCACGATTCTGTGCCATTTCAATCAGCGAAATCACCTGTTCATCCAATTCTGCCAATGTTTTGTCTCCACGGGCAATGGCCATAGACATGGTGACATTGATTCCCATTTCCTGGCTGTTCTGACGGACAACATTTAATATAGAAAATCTGTCTTCCACGATTTTCTCATAGATTTCCTCATTCAGCACCACATAAAAACGGTCGCTACGGATTCTTCGGATAACCATGCCATACTCTCTGGCCCAATTCAAAACAGGCTGACGCAGTTGAGTATTCATCTGTGAATTGATGTTTTCATCCTCATATTGGCTGACTTCCAGATAGTTATCCAACTGAATCAGACCTAAAACTGTTTTCCTGCTCTGGTAAGTACTCTTCATATTTTCATATAGAGTAACATCCTTCACATAAATCACGGTAGAGTTTTCCTTTCGTGATACATCATATACATGTTCTTTGTCATGAATCATGACATTATCAATATTATCCACAAACAGCTTGTTTAGATCGGAATTCCAACTGCTCAGTTTTTTTCCGATTAAATCAATATTTCTTTCTTCAAGAAAATCATTGATCCAAGTAACAATCATATTTTCATCATAAACCAGAATTCCAACTTCTCCAAACAGTAAGGCATCATTGGCATCATTTCCAAGAATACGTGTAAGATCCAAATTACGGTTTTTGTTTTCACGATCATAACGAATCATGATCCAGACAACAAGAAAGACATTGAAAAGTATGACGCAGCTCATCATAAAAATGACAATCAGATTCACACCCAACATAGCTAAAAGCCCAATGATCAGAACTTCGAATATCAGCAGAATGATCAGTTGTATCTTAAAATTTTCGATCTTTTCCATAAAGTCCTCTCTTTCTGATAGTTCCTTCCATCAGACCATCTGCAATGCCCAATATGACAACGAATGGCCACATGAATGGTAAAACAAGACACACGATCCAGCAAAACTTCCAGAGATTTTGCTGGCATCTTATAACTATCATACCATAAACATAGTTGACGATAAATAACGTGAGTGAGAAAAACATCAGAATGAACTGAATGGTTTCATTCATAGGAAAACCATTCACCACATAAAACGCAATAAGCGCTACGATTCCTAAAACTGACAGACTCTTTGGATAATGGAAATTCAGGTTCAGAATCAAAGGCTGCACATCTATTTTCAATTTGATGAAGATTAGATGCGCCAGCAGATGAACACAGAGACTTTCCAAGATCACCAGCATCAGGAATAGCACGATATCAAGTACATTATACAATGAATAGGGATTGATAAACAAGTTGAGTTTGTTTCCAAATAATTCTACCTGTTGTATCCAAGAAACAAATTCATTGCGTGTAGCGATCAGATCATAGCCAAAGAAAGACGCAAAAAGATACATGATCACAAAATTAGTCACAAAGGTAATAGCTATGGTCCACAGCATCAGTTTCATATGACTCCATTTTTTACGAAGCCCTGTTCCATAAACAAGTCCCAATAGAAAAGCACTGAAAAGATATGCCACACTCTGTAGAGGAGAAATCAAAACAGAGATGAAAATCATGCTGAAAAAAACCACCAATGAATCTTTTAGTTCATAAGTAGATGCATACAGTATCATTGGAATACTGAACAGCCATTGCAAATAGGCTGTTATCATCGTTCCCATCTGTCGATCCAATATGAGAAATACGGCGCATACTGCACAAAGCATAGCGCCTTGAGTCAGTTTTTTCGTTTCTGTTTTCATACATCCTCCACAAGAAAAAGAAAACCTCTATCTTAAGACAGAGGTCATACTAATTAATCTGCAACGTATGGTAATAAAGCCATTTGACGAGCACGTTTGATAGCAGTTGCCAACATTCTCTGATATTTAGCACTTGTACCTGTCACACGTCTAGGAATGATCTTTCCGTTGGCGCTGATAAAGCGTTTCAATAATTCAGTATCTTTGTAATCGATTTTTTCGATTTTGTTTTTTGTAAAGTAACAAACTTTCTTACGTCCCATTCTCTGTTTTTTGAATGCCATTTTGCTTCTCCTTTCTTACCTAAAATGGTAAATCATCACTTGCGATATCAAGCGTATCGCTTCCAAAATCACTCTCATAAGAGGATGTCATATCTGGTTGATAAGCATCATTCTTTGGAGCGGAATAGGAAGGCTGTGTTGTCTGAGCATCACGTTTCTGTGATAAGATCTGTACGTTGTCACATACCACTTCAGTGACATAAACAGTACGATCACTCTGATCTTTATAGTTGCGTGTCTGGATTCTACCTTCTACTCCAAGTAAAGCTCCCTGTTTCACGTAATTGGCCATAAAATCAGCGCTTTGTCTCCAAGCGACACAGTTGATGAAATCAGCTTCCTGATTGGAATCCTGTCCACCTGAAAATCTGCGATTGCATGCCAGTGTAAAACTGACAACGGAAATTCCAGATGCGGTTTTTCTGAGTTCTGGGTCTTTTGTGATTCGACCCACCAGTACTACTCGATTGATCATATTAGTCTTCTTTCACAATCAAGAAACGAACAACGTTGTTGTTGATACGAGCTAAACGATCGAATTCCTGAATACCTTCATTGTTGGCAGTCACTTTGATTACCACATAGTATCCTTTCTTTTCATCGTTGATTTCGTAGGCGAATTCTTTGATTCCCCATTCATCAACATTGTCGATAGTACCTTCATGGCTTGTGATGATAGCATGTAATCCGTCGATTGTTTCCTGACGAACTGCATCTTCAAGATTAGCTTTTAAAATGTACATGATTTCGTACTTTTTCATTGAGTACACCTCCTTATGGTCTTTGGCCCAGGAGTAGCTGAGCAAGGAGTAAATACAAAAAGTATCTACTCGCTCAATAAGTATAAACAAATTCCCCTTGAAATGCAAGGATTTTTTCAGTATTTTAACTACAATTCATAAGAAGTAATTTTTGCATAATAAGGGAAATTGTGAAGCATATTTCACTATAAATCATTCTGTACATTCTGCTTAATCATACTTACGGAATAACCTGCTTCTTTCAAAAACAAAAAGAGGCTGTAACGAATAAAACAGTCGAAAAATAAAAAATGCATCGAA
>CAMEUL010000006.1 GCA_945938205.1 uncultured Traorella sp.
GTAAAAAAAATGATGGATTTTATGATTATAATTTATACCCAATGAAAATATATTTTAAGGACATTGTCTATATTGAATTTGTTAATCGTAAATCTGAAATTCACTTAGAAAATGGTAAAGTATTGTCTTCATCGTATCCATTAAAACATTGGACAAACTTATTAAAAAATGAATCTTTTGGGCAACCTCATAGATCGTATTTGGTAAATTATAAGTATGTCTATGCAATTGAGAATCAGAATATACAATTATCTAATGATGAAAAAATACCATTATCAAGACTTAATAGAAAGGTATTCAAACAACTATTTTTGAATTCATTACATTCTGTTATTTGATATGAATTATGTATTTTTGTCAAAGTTTTTATCGCTAGGGATCTTAGCATATCTTGGTAAAGGGTTTCTTTCATTTAGAAAAAATGAATTCTATCGTAATTTATTGATTTTTCAAATACATTGTATTTTGCTTTGTTTGCTGAATCGAGAGTTCAATATTTTAAATATTATGATTGTATTAAGTATATATTTAGCTTATCTTTTTTTCACATTTTCCTCTAGTAAATACAACTATTTATTTGTTCTGTTGCTTTATTTAGTTATAAGTTTTACATCGACACTCATGATAGAAAGTATCATTCGCCTTATTTTCCCTTTTGGTAATATCGTTAATGAAACATCAGGATATCAGTTGTTTGCTACGTTAATATCAAGTTTTACAAGTTTGGTAGCTTGTAAAATATATATAAGAATTAAAGAAATTAGTCAATGCTTCAATATATCTAATATTCTATTATTCACTTTTGTTTATCCGTTGATAATCATTGTTTTTATGAGTTTTGTCTATAACGATTATATTAAAATTACAAACGAAATGCTTCTACCTGTAATGTGTTTTATTTTAATATTTTCCAATATAATTATATTATTTGTTTTTTATAAATCTATTAAAGAGATTGAACTTCACTATAGGTTGAAAGATAGTATAGAAAAGGAAAGATTGTTAAATGTTAAATATGAACTGCTCAATCAAAACTATAAAACAAATTTTAAATTACTCCATAATATTTTGCACTATTGTAAAAAACTTTCTCTTCAAAATCAAAATAATGAATATGATGATTTATCAACGACCATTCATGAATTAAGTGATATTACATTTAAGGAGTTTGAATTGATTCACACGAATTCTTTAATTCTTAATACATTATTAAATAGTAAGTATGAGGAAATATACACAAATAAAATAATGATAAATACTACTATTCAATACAATGAATTCTCATTCATGAAGTTGAGTGATCTTACTGAAGTATTATCATTATTGCTGAATGCAGCTATTGAATCCTGCAAATTAAATGAATTAAAAAAAAGGAATGTTACTATAAAGACAATAAAAATTGGGCAACAAATTGTTATACAATTTTTGTATCCTGATCATCCAGATTCAAAAATTGATAAAGTCGGATTATCGAATATACTTGATACTTATAAAGGAATGATTTCAGAAGAAGTGAATAAAGAATTAGGCTTTAGAAGTGTAATGATTATTTTGAAAAACAGTTCAAGATGAATAGTTAATTTTGAACTGTTTTTTATAAATATATCTTCGTAGAATACATTTCGTACGTGATTATATACCATTCATCCAGTTTCTATTGATAAATCTTTATAAGAATACTATATAAAAGATACAAATATTAGTATCTTGTCACGGTAAAGATAAGATCTAAAGAAATGAGGAGAAATATACGCATGCGCCCTTTAAACAAAAAAGTAAAAATAGCCCTATTGATATCATTGTTGTCAATGCCTATTGTCTTAGGAATTGAAAGTATTTTGTGGAAAATGGGTGTGTTTGATTTTGGAACTAATTTATCGCAAATAAGTTTTGGAGATATTGTTTCTGATTTGTTTATAAGTTCTATTCCCATAATGCTTATTGATTTTGTTGTATTGGGCTATTATGTTTATAATTATTGCTATCTAAAAATCAAAAAGTATGGTATTGGCTATATTGAAACGATAGCACAAAAAACGAAAAAGGATTTAGTCATTGCTTATGGAATTGTGATATTGGTTGTTTTATTGAGTCCTTTATTTCCTAATTATGCTTCACTATTTATTCCATTAACTTTGTTTCTTTTGTGTCCGTCCACTGTGTTTGTGTTTCTAATAGGAAAAACTGACGAATAAATATTTGAATATTAAAACATAAACGGTAAGAAAATAGAAAAGTATCCTCATTCAAAAGGATACTTTTTTGTTAACATCAATTTTAAATTTTTTCTACTAATCCTGCACTAAATAACTTTCGTTCTGTGATTTGATTCCATTATACAGATCAATATCATAGACACGGAAATTGTATTTCTTTAAGTAGAAGGCAAAGGCATCATCACCTATCGAAGTGATGGCTTCAAGTGAGCTCTTTGCATCTTCCAGTGATACATCTGTTTCAATGACCTTGATGACATAGAAAGCAGTTAAATCGCTAGAGTACTGGTAAACATCTAACAAGGTATCATTTTCTGTTACAGCGAGGATGTTGCTCCAGGTATCTTTGGATAATTTAGATTTGTTCGTGACGATCTGATCTTTTCCGGTATAAGTGGTGGTTACTCCTTTATACTTTTCTACAGCTTCTTCGATCGTTAACTCACCATTTTTTACTTTTTCCTGTACTTCGACAGCGACTTTGGAATCAGATGTCTGGAAGATCTGTACTTTGCGGATTTCATAATCCTTTTTGATCTCATCATAATTGCTGTCAATATAAGCAGTTGTTAAGTATTGTGCACGAACTGTTGGCAATACTTTTTCTTCCAGATAGTTTTCTTCTGTCATGTTCATGCTGGAAAGATACTGACTGAAGGCGTCGGCTCCAAGAGTCTCTTTAAATTTTTTCAGTGTTTCTTTGGCTTCTTCACGCATGGCATCTGTCACAGGAACTTCCTTGTCCACTAAAAAGTTAGTGACCTTAGAAATAACAGCCGTAGTACCATTTTTATTTTTCAGTCCGTCATAGACATCATTTTTGGTGATTGAGTGATTTCCAACTGTAATGAGAGCTTCATTGCCATTGGATAATCCGGTTCTTGCATCCTTGCATCCACTCAGTAGCATCAGTAAGGCTAAAGAACATAATCCTATTACTTTTTTCATGACCTTACTCCTCTCCAATGCCAAGGTATCCCTTAATGGCATTTTCAATTTCTTCACTGGCAAATGTTACACCCATGTTCTGAGCAGTATCCCAGATGATCTGAGCATTTAATTCAGGATGAGCCGATTCAATGGCCTGATAAATACCATCACGGTTTTCTTTGTCAGCCAGTAATGCATCCTTGTCTGTTTCATTAACCAGAATTCTGTGATAACCATACTGTGTTTTTACCCAGTCTGTCATCTGTCCTTTTTCAGTTTTTAAAGCGGCTTCTTTGAACTCAGTCACATAACTAGTATTTTTATCCATGTATCCCAGATAACCGCCATCACTGGCACTACCATCATCGGAATATTCTTTCGCAATTTCACTGAATTCCTTGCCGTCTTTCAATGCCTGATCGACATTATCCAGTTTTTTCTGTTCTTCTTCTGTGATGTTGTCGAAATTGCTGATCTTCACAAGGATATGAGAAACAGTTCGTGGTGAAGCTTTTTCATAAACAGAAGAGAAAAGATTTTCGATGTCTTTTTCATAAGCATCTTCAATGTTTTTTTTCAATTTAAAATAATGTGTAAAATATGCTTCCAGATCATCAATGCCTGAATAGCCGGCTGCCTGCAGCTGAGCTGTCAGCTGTGACTCATAACCGGAATACTGTTGTTTGGTTCCTGTTACGGCACTGGCAATCTGTACTTTCATATCTGAATCAGCCTTGACTGCATTGTCAACCACATACTTTTCAAACTGGCTGAAAAGCACCTGTGTTCCAACACTTGTGGAACTGGCTGCATCACCATAAAGTTCTGTATACAGATCATCGGCATAATAGTCGACATCGCCAATGCTCATGACAACATCCTTGCCGTCAGTCTTTTTTCCAGGGAGCTTACCTTTATTGGTATCAATGGTATAATAGCCGACAGCAGCCACTAAAATACAGGCTACCAGTACGACAAACCAGTTTTCTTTTATCTTTTCGATCATATGTTCCTCCTCGATACGTCTTGTTCATTATAGAATAATTGACTCTAAAAATCAATTTAAACAGGGAACTTCAAAAGAAATTCAGTCTTTCTTCAGATTATCTTCACAGAATAAGAACATATTAGATGAAGAATTTGTGGAAATGTATTATAATATACAGGCATATCAGAAAGAGGTAATTATGGCACAGTTAGAAATCAAAGACTTATATGTATCTGTAGAAGATAAAGAAATACTGAAAGGTTTGACCCTTTCCGTCAATAAAAATGAGATTCATGCTTTAATGGGGCCAAACGGTAATGGAAAAAGCACGCTGTTGGCTGCCATCATGGGAAATCCAAAATATACGGTAACTTCCGGAAGCATTACTTTTGAAGGAAAAAATGTTTTAGAAATGAGTGTAGATGAGAGAAGCCGTGCAGGACTTTTCCTTGGCATGCAGTATCCGCAGGAAGTGGCAGGAGTCACCAATTCTGACTTTCTCAGAGCTGCCATCAATGCACGCTTAGAAAAACCAATGCCCCTTTTTAAATTCATCAAGGAAATGGAATCCACCATTTCAAAGTTGGAAATGAAACCGGATCTGGCACATCGTTTCCTGAATGAAGGATTTAGCGGTGGAGAAAAGAAACGCAATGAAATTGTTCAGATGAACATGCTGAAGCCGGCATTGTCCATGTTGGATGAAATCGATTCAGGTTTAGACGTAGATGCTTTAAAAATTGTCGCAGATGCAATCACAGACTTGCAGCAGCAAAATGAAATGTCACTGATCGTGGTTTCCCATTATGCACGTTTCTATCAGCTTTTGAAACCAACCCATGCCCATGTTTTGGTGGATGGTAAGATCGTTGTCAGTGGCGATGCCTCTTTGGTCGAAAGAATTGATACAGAAGGATATGACTGGATCGAAAAAGAATACGGCGTACATGTCGAAGAGGAAAATGACCAAAAGAAACCAAGTGTTTCTTCCATAGGCAGTTGCGCTGCGAAAGTCAGAAAAGGGGCATAAAATGAAGAAGATGGTGTTGAAGGATGCATCTTTGCAGAAAATGGTGATCGATGCTGACATGCAGCTGGATATTGAAGTGAATCCTGATGAGAATGCCTCCCTTTATATATATATGGAAAAAGATGTGAATGTGAAATATCAGATTCATGTTCATGAAAATGCTTCTCTGAATTTGCTCATATGGAATGAAAGTCAGGGAATGCTGTCAGGTGAAAGCTTTTGTGAAAGAAATGCACAGCTGTCCTTCAATCTGGGAGAACTGCAAGAAAAAGATATGAAACAGAAACATCTGATTCATCTATGTGGAGAAGAAAGCCGTTTGAATCTGAAAAGTGCCAATATCATAAAAAATACAAAAACATATGAAATCGTATGTCTTCATGAAGCGCCTCATACTTACAGCAATATGGAAAACTATGCGATTGTATATGAAAATGGAACATTTGAAATGATCGATACAGGAAAGATCGTGAAAGGTGCTTATGGCAGTGAGTCTCATCAGACCAGCCGTGCTTTGATCTTAGATGAGCATGCTCGCTGCAATATCACACCTGAACTTTTGATTGATGAAAACGATGTGCAAGCCAGTCATGCAACAACCATGGGACAGATCGATGAAAATCAGCTGTATTATCTAGAGACAAGAGGCTTGACACAGAAGCAGGCGTTGGGTCTGATTACCATTGGTTATCTGATGCCAATGGCCCATGTGTTGGAAGATGAAGCCTTGAATCTGGAATTAAGTACGATCATTGAGAAAAAGGTGGGGTTGTCATGATGAATGTCGAAAAGATCCGCAAAGATTTCAAAATGCTGGAAAATACAATGCAGGGTCATGATCTGATTTATTTTGATAATGCAGCCACCTCTTTAAAACCAAAAAGTGTCGTGGATGCTGTTGTCAATTACTATGAGCATTTGGGCGTGAACTGTCATCGTGGAGATTATGATCTTTCTTTTCAGGTGGACAGCGCTTATGAAAATGCCCGCAAGGGTGTTGCTGAATTCATCGGTGCGGAAGAAAAGGAAATTGTCTTTACTTCCGGAACCAGTGCTTCATTGAATCAGATTGCTTACGGTTATGGCAAATTCTTAAATCAGGGAGATGTCATTTTAAGTTGTGAAGCGGAACATGCGTCTAGTGTATTGCCTTGGATGAAAGTAGCCGAAGAAAAAGGATGTGGCATCCAATATGTTCCTTTAGATGATGAAGGAAGGATCACGCTTGAAAACTTTAAAAAAGTATTAAATGATCAAGTGAAGGTCATTGCATTAGCTCATGTGACCAATGTTTTAGGTTATGAGATCCCAGTCAAAGAAATATGTGCGCTGGCTCATGAAAAAGGAGCTGTATGTGTGATTGATATGGCACAAAGTGCACCGCATATGAAAGTGAATGTGAAAGATCTGGATTGTGACTTTGCCGCATTCAGTTCACACAAGATGATCGGTCCTACCGGTGTCGGAGTCTTATATGGAAAATATGACTTGCTTCAGAAAATGGAACCTTTCATGCTTGGAGGCGGAAGCAATGCCCGCTTTGATATGTGTGGGAATATTCTTTTAAAAGATGCGCCTTATAAATATGAAACGGGAACACCACCCATTGAAGGTGTGTTAGGTTTCCATGCAGCCATTCAGTATCTGAGTGAAATCGGAATGGAAAACATTCATGCCTATGAAAAAGAACTGCATGATTATGCGATCGAAAAGTTATCTAAGCTGGATAATCTGATTCTTTATAATCCGCATGCAGATACAGGAATCATTACTTTCAATGTGAAAGATGTATTTGCACAGGATGCTGCCAGTTATTTCAATACACAGGGCATTGCTCTTCGTGCCGGACAGCATTGTGCCAAGCTTTTGATTGATAAACTGAAAACCAGTGCGACACTGCGTGCCAGTTTGTATTTCTATAATACCAAAGAAGAAATTGATACATTTGTGGAAGCATGTAAAAATGCAACCATTGAAAACTGTTTGAATGTGTTCTTTTAGGAGGAATTATGTCAGATTTAATGCAGGATCCAATGATCTTACGTCAGATCATCATGGATCATTATGAATATCCAAGAAATCATGAATTGACACATGATGAAAACTATATGACACGTCATATGGCTTCAGATTCATGTATTGATGACATTCATGTGGAATCAAAGATCAGCAATGATATCATTGAAGATATCCGTTTTGATGGTGTCGCATGTACGATTGCGACAGCCAGCACTTCCATTATGAGTGAACTTTTGAAAGGAAAAACACTGAAAGAAGCACATGTCATCATTGACAACTATCATGCGATGATCGATGGCAAAGAATATGATGAAGATCTTCTGGAAGAAGCAGTTGCTCTTCATTCAGTGGGAAAACAGGCCAATCGCATCAAATGTGCTACGATTGGATGGAAAGCAATGGAAGAAATGATTGCGGAAAGTGAGAACCATGGAAAATAACTTACCGGATACAGAATACAAATATGGTTTTCATGATGAAGATGTCAGTGTCTACAATACCGGAAAGGGATTGAATGAAGAAATCGTTACTTTGATTTCTCAGAAGAAGCATGAACCAGAATGGATGCTGGAATATCGTTTGAAAGCCTATGAAGCATTTAAAAAGATGGAAATCCAGGACTGGGGCCCAAATGTAAAAAACATTGATTTTGACGATTATACCTACTACATCAAGCCTTCTGATAAACAGGAAAAGAGTTGGGATGAAGTTCCTGAAACCATCAAGGATACTTTTGACAAATTGGGAATTCCGGAAGCGGAACAGAAATTCTTAGCAGGTGTTTCTACTCAATATGAATCAGAAGTGGTTTATCACAATATGCTGAAAGAAGTGGAAGAGAAAGGCGTTATTTTCCTGGATACGGATTCAGCTTTACGTGAATGTCCGGATCTCTTTAAAAAGTATTTTGGAACTTTAGTAAGCTATGCCGACAATAAGTTTGCAGCCCTCAATAGTGCTGTTTGGAGTGGAGGAAGCTTTATCTATGTGCCAAAAGGTGTGAAACTGGAAAAACCTTTGCAGTCGTATTTTCGAATTAACACAGAAAGAATGGGTCAGTTTGAAAGAACACTGATCATTGTCGATGAAGGTGCCGATGTGCATTATGTGGAAGGATGTACAGCACCTACTTATTCCAAGGATTCGTTGCATGCGGCAGTCGTAGAAATTTTTGTACATAAAAATGCGAAATGCCGTTATTCCACCGTACAAAACTGGTCCAGCAATATTTTAAATCTGGTGACCAAACGTGCCATCTGCTATGAACACGCGACCATGGAATGGATCGATGGGAACATCGGAAGCCAGATTACCATGAAATATCCAGCCTGTGTGTTAGCAGGGGAATATGCGAAGGGCATGACTGTTTCCATTGCCGTTGCGGGCAAGGATCAGATTCAGGATGCCGGAGCAAAAATGATTCATTTGGCTCCGCACACTTCCAGCAACATTATTTCTAAATCTGTTTCCAGAAACGGAGGAAAAGTTAATTATCGCGGTCTGGTCAAACATGCACCAAATGCTTCTTTCTGTAAGAGCAAGGTGGAATGTGATACCCTGATCCTGGATAAACTGTCCACCAGTGATACTGTTCCAACCAATGTGATGCAGAATGCCACCAGTCAGATCGAACATGAAGCGACGGTTTCCAAAATTTCAGAAGAACAGCTGTTCTATTTGATGAGCCGTGGTCTGACCAAAGAAAGTGCCACACAAATGATCGTCATGGGATTCTTGGAACCTTTCACAAGAGAACTCCCAATGGAATATGCTGTTGAACTCAATCAGCTCTTAAAGCTGGATATGAGCGGATCGATTGGATAAGAAGCACAATGTGCTTCTTTTTGCTAGAAAACGAGGAGGAAATATGAGTTACATTATTACCTATACTCAAAAACATATGGATCCATTGGATCCTCATCCTGAAGAAATAGATATCCATGATATTGCCCATGCCTTATCTTTATTATGCAGAGGTAATGGACAGGTAAAAACCTTCTTTTCAGTAGCTCAGCATTGTATTTACTGTGCTCTGGAAGCTGAAAAAAGAGGTTATTCACCATCGGTGATCTTAGGTTGTCTTCTTCATGATGGCAGTGAAGCTTATATGGCTGATGTACCACGCCCTCTCAAACAATCGATGATTGAATATCAGAAAGCAGAAAACAGGCTTCTTGATATGATCTATCATAAATTCATCAACAAACCCTTAAGTGAAAAGGAACTCATGCAGATCAAAGAAATTGATGATGATTTATTATACTTTGATCTAACAGAACTATTAAATGAAAAATCAAATAGAGAAAAACCACTAATGCATGTTCATATCGATCATACATTCACCTCATTTGAAGATGTTGAAAAACAATATCTCATGCTTTATGAAAAATGGAAAAAGTAATCGTGTTTTTGAACTCTTTTAAACAAAAACATCTTCATCTTTCGTAATCATCATGAAATCAATGATTCATTATTAGGCATTTTCCCATGCCTTTTTTCATTTGAAACATACTATGGGCTATGAACATACCTTTCATGAAACGTCTGTTATGTAAGACCCATTCATATAATGGTAGGGATCAAAGTGGGGGATTCGATATGATCGATTTAAAAAGCATCGTAATTGAAACGGAACGTGTAGTAGGACTTCAGATCAAACTGCCTTTTACTTTGATGATATTTGTATTCAATACCAAAGGGTTTCTTTGCGGACCTTTTGTAAATATTGAACACTTTCATCATTCCAAAGCCTGTATTTGTGTCATGTCGAAAAGTTCAACCTATGAAGAATGCCTAAATTCAGAAGTAAAAATGCTGAATCAAGCTTCTTTGGATAAGGGAATTGAAATCGGCATGAAAGGGAAAAAGGCTTTGATGAAGATGTATGAGACTTAAAAAAAAGAATCTTTTGATTCTTTTAAGTGTTTTTCTCATTATCAATGTGATCATCTTTTATGTGCAGTTTCTTCCTTATTTCAAAATTCATTCCAAAACTTATTTTCATGAAAGAATGGTAAATGAAATTGTGGAAAGTGCGAAAAGGATCGAGATACCCACAGATTTCATTGTGAAAGAGGAAGACAGAATTCGTGTGAATACGATGGCACTGAACCGATGGCTGATTGAAGTCAATACGTATCTGAATCAGAACATCCAGAAAAAAATGGATGCCAACATTCCTTTGGGCTATTTCACAGGTATTGTATTTATTCAAAATAAAGGCCCTGTCATTCCCGTGAGTTATCTGATGAATCAGCGTCTGTTGGCACGTTATGACATCAAAACAACTTCTTTGGGAATCAATAATGTGCTGATCGAACTGATTCTTCAGGTAGAATGCAAAGGACATGTATTCTTGGGATTTGAATCCATGGAAATGGAAATTACAGAAGCTATTCCGTTAGCGTTAGAATATGTGCAAGGAGAGGTTCCTCAGATTTTTCCATATGAAAAAGGAGCCTAGTAGACTTGAGCTACCTGGACTCCTACAACTCCTTCGACTTCTTCAAGAAGTAAGGCTTCTACGCCCATGGAAATGGTATCATCTAATGCAAGGCAGTCACTGCAGGCCCCCAGCATTTTGATGGTGACAATACCATCTACAAAACATATAAATTCAAGATCTCCTCCGTCTCTTTGTATATAGGGACGGATTTTTTCGAGGACCTGTACAATTTCTTTTTCTTTATCGCTCATAATTCCTCCTAAAATAAACCTAACAATAATGCAGCCAGTCCGGTCAGCAGGATGCCTAAGATAAAACCACCTAATGCTTCCACAAAACGATGACCTAAAACAGCTTTCATCTTTTCATGATAGATGGGATCATCCAATGGCAACTGAAACATTTCTGAAAGATCAGATACCAATTGCTGTGTCAATTCAATATTCTTTCCTGCGTAATAGCGGACATTAATGGCATCATAGATGACGATCAAGCCAAAGATAAAGCTAATGGCAAACATACTGGAATCAAATCCTTCCACGATTCCAATTGCCATGGCAAGTGATGTGACCGTTGAAGTATGACTGCTTGGGAATCCTCCGCAGGTCACAGTATAATGAATATCAAATTTATCCGTACGATAATAATAAATAAATGGTTTCGCAACCTGTGCTACTATATTTGAGAGTACCGCTATCCAAAGCGGAAAAGTATCAATTAACAATGGTAACATTCGCTCACCTCTTTTGGTTTATTATATCACGCTTCAAGAAAAAATGTGAAATTGTATGATAATTTTCTTAAATTCATAATGAGGGAATATGATATAAGGCTATTTTAGTATTTTTTTCAATGATTGTGAAAGAAAATGAGGAAACTATGAATAAATATCATAAGAATAAGAAAGAAAAAATGAAATAAATCATTAAATTTAACAGCATATGAGCTATCTGAAAGAAAAGATAATGATTATAAGACATAGTAATTTCATCACAGCCATTCATTACCTGCAAATGTGAAGCAAAACCGCCAAAACCAATGCATATCAGTAAAAAGATCATGACATGTTCATGATGTCTGAAATATAAAACAGCACTTGAGAATTCACTGAGCAGATGTGTGATTTCTTCAAGAAAAGGAAAATAAAGAACAAACAGTGTTTTTAGTGTGATGGAAAGAAACAGATAGGATAAAATCATGGCCATGGATTTCAGGGCAAATAGAATGGATGAGGAAAGAGAAAGAGGAGAAGGAATGTGTTCTAACGTAATTGTGTTTTTGCGTGTCAAAACAAAAGGATCAAAAGAGATGTCAAATGAATCAAAAAAACAGAAAGAGAAACAATTTGTGATGTCAGAGAAGCTAAGCTCATCAGCATGAAACTGATGGAAGGAATGGCACAGCAGGTAATGATCCTTGAAGCTTGTTTCTGTGTGCATTGTTTGGATTTCACCAGAGTATTCACCAAATAACTGCCACTGGGAAGACCCAAAAGGATTACTTTGATGATCAAAAGAAATGTGGATGTATCAAAACCAAACACTTTGATGAAGAAACGATCTGTTCCAGAAAAATGAGGCAAGGGTATCATCTGTACGAGCACACATAAAATAAAAAGTGATGGAAGAAGATTTTCAAGAAAGAAAAATAATATTTTTTGATTTTCATACAGAAGTGTCTGATGATGGAAAACACTAAGAATGGCAATCAAGTAAAGAAACAAAGTTTTCATGGCTCACCCCTAGTATTTTATGGGCGAAGCGAGTAAAATAGAAAAGAATGCGAGGATAAGACATGATACATGTAAGTTTGGAAGGTATTGTTAAGACAGAAGAGGATCAGAAAATATTGATCCATCAGATACAGAATGTCTGCGAAAGAGAAAGAATTCCTTTTGAAATAGAGAATCATCAGGGCGAAATTTATTTATGTCCTTGTGGTGTCATCGATGTGAAGATCGAGAATTATTTTGCGGTGCTGAAAACCAATACTGCCTTGGCAGGTCCCGGATATCATGTGGCCGTGGTGGAACTTTTTGATAAGATCATGAATGAAGAAGGAGTTTATCTTTCCATGGATGATGAATGTGATTACTTGGAAGATCATGATTTTGAAAGAATCAAACAAATGTATTTTATTCCTTATATGAGCCAGCTGATGCGTCAGTTCTCAAATATGAAGGAAGAGGATCAGGCGACTTATGGATGGGATGAAAGAAGTTATTTGCCAGTCGCAAAAGAAAATACTGTCATCACACCTTATGGATATATCAGCGGGAAACAGGCAGGATCTTACTCCATCGACACAGCCTGTCAGAATTTTTATATTTGGAATGAAATTGAAAAAGATGCTTATTTCTACCGAAACAGTGCCCTTGTTTCCTTGTGGTGTGACTGTCTGTTTGAAAACTCACTTTATGATGAAAAATCTCTGAATGTATCAAAATCTATTTGTGATGCATTGGAGAAAGCACATGAATTGGATCCGTTATGTGCATTGCCGGTAGATGAATATCAGCAGCTTTGTAAGCTGCTTCATCGGAAAAATAAAATTTTTGATGTCGATCAGTATCCAAAAGGAGCTGTAGGATATCATCGAGAATTTGTCTTTTATGTATATGGAAACTGGTTTCTTTATTTCCAGGGAAATGCCCTTCAGAGTTTTGATGGACATACCATGGTCCTGAAACTGAAAGATGAAGATGAAGATATCATGACCTTGAAAGTAACAGGCTACAAAAATCATGAAAAGATGGATTTTGCTTATCGCTATCTCAATAGTGTGGATGCGTTGGATTCTATTGACTTTGAAAATGAGAAAATTCATGTGAAAGGTGTGCTGCATCAGTTAAATGATGCGGATTCCACACTTTATTTGCAGGCTCAATGTTTGAAAGAAAATGAATTATTAATGATCAATGTGGAATGCCGTGATATGACAAGCTATAAAAAAGCACTGCTGACATTAGAAAATATACAGCATATCGAGATGGAGAAAACCGTACAGGATGTACGTATTTAAAAGGAGAAGCCATGAAAATAAGCAGTAAGATCGCTGGTGTCTTAAGTGTTTTAGGAGTCATTGCACTTTGTCTTTTGGGCAGCATTGAGTTTCATGCTTTCAATGCAACCTACTATAAAAATGAATATGCCAAACTACATACGGCAGAATCCATTGGCATGAGCGAAGAAGCCCTTTTTGAAGCAACCGATGCTCTTTTGGATTATTTAAAAGGAAAACGAGAAGATATCTTTTGTGTTCAAAATATTAGAGGCGTGGACAGAGAAGTGTTTGATGAAAGAGAAACAGCTCATATGGTCGATGTGAAAAATCTCTATATTTCAGCGAAAAATGTTGGCATTGGAATGAGTATCATAGGCCTGTTATCTTTTTTGTGGATGATCTATTTGGTAAGAAGCGGAAAAGAAAGTGCTTTTGAAATGCGAAAAGATCTTGCCAGTGGATTCAAACAGGTGTTGATGTCGTTAGGAATCATTGTTGCAGGCATTGTTGTTTATGCGGTGATTGATTTTTCACGTTTCTGGGTCTTGTTTCATGAGATTTTCTTCACCAATGATCTGTGGTTACTAGACCCTAACGTATCAGTCATGATCAATATGTTCCCAGAAGAGTTTTTTAATGGGATGGTAATGCGTATTATCCTGACATTTATTTTGTGTTTTTTGGTGATGGTGAGATTGTACATATTCATGGCCAACAAATTGAAATTTCTAAAATCTGACATTGAAATTCACAAATAATAGGACTATAATTTCTTTCGGAAGGAGCAGTATCGTATGCGAAGAGTATTATTAGCAAGTGAATCTCCTCGAAGAAGAGAACTGATGAATATTACCAAAATTCCTTTCAGTTGTGCTAGTGCACAAATTGAAGAAAAATTGGATCATCAATTGCCAATTTATGAAGCTGTAATGAAATTGGCTAGAGAAAAAGCAAAAGCAGTTTTTGAAACACATCCGGATGAATTTGTAGTAGGGGCAGATACCATTGTATATATTGATGGTGAAGTGCTCGGTAAACCTGCAGATGCGGAAGATGCCAAAAGAATGCTGCACAAACTTTCCGGAACGACGCATGAAGTCATTACGGGAGTGGCTTTAATCAGCAAAGATGTTGATAAAACCTTTTATGAAAGTACCAAGGTTACTTTCATTGAGTTAAGTGATCAGGATATTGAAGACTATATCCGCAGCAAGGAACATCATGACAAAGCAGGGGCATATGCTATCCAGGGAAAAGGCATGTTGTTTGTGAAGCGCATTGAAGGAGACTATTCCAACGTAGTGGGACTTCCAATGTCACATCTTGTTTTAGAACTTAAGCAGTATTTGGAAATTTAGAGGAGAGATCCTCTTTTTTTATTGACAATGATTTATATAATTGTTAAATTAATAATATAGAGAATCATTAAAGGAGTTCGTTATGAAAAAGCTATTATCATTATGTTGTGTATTGTTGCTTGCAGGATGTTCTACTACACAAAGCGAAGAAAAGACAACGGTTTGCAAACTGTCAGAGGATGGAATGGAGATTACAAATACCTTGGTTTATAAAGGTGATGAAGTCATCAAACAAACCATCGACAGCGCTGTGACTGTTGAAGGTGCTGATACAGAAACACTGACGGCTTTTGTGGATGAATATGCTAAATTGTACGATGACATTAAAGGAACACAGTACTCTTATGATTTAAAAGATAACGTCTTGACTGAAAACATTATTATTGAATACAGTTCAGAAAATATAGAAGATCTGTTGGAAATGGGCATTATATCCAGTGAAGATGAAAATATTCGATTTGTTTCCTACAAACAGACAATTGATTTATTGAATGAATCAGGATTTACATGTAAATAATATAAAAAAGGGGCTGTAAAGAAACCTAAAGAATAATTTAGGAGGCTTACAGCCTTTT
>CAMEUL010000007.1 GCA_945938205.1 uncultured Traorella sp.
CTGCTAAGGCTATCGGATTGGTAATTCCTGAACTGAACGGAAAACTGATCGGATCTGCACAGCGTGTTCCAGTTCCTACAGGATCAACTACTATCTTAGTAGCTGTTGTTGAAGGAAACGTAACAGTTGAAGATGTTAACGCTGCTATGAAGGCTGCTTCTAATGAATCTTTCGGATACACTGAAGAACAGCTCGTTTCTAGCGACATCATCGGAATCACTTACGGTTCATTATTTGATGCTACTCAGACAATGGTTAAACCTATGGACAATGGAACTACTCAGGTTCAGGTTGTTTCTTGGTATGACAACGAAAACTCATACACAAGCCAGATGGTTCGTACAATCAAATACTTCTCTGAATTAAAATAGTGAAGATGATATGAGCTAACTCGAAAGAGTTGGCTCTTTTTTTTGTGAGTGAATACTGTGGACAATTGAAGAAGGTTATGGTATAAAATATGCATAAACCGATGATAAAGGAAAGAAGTGTCAGGAATAACCAAAGAGAGGCTTGTTAGGTGAGAGAGCTGTTAGGAGAGACATAGATGCACCTTTTAGGGACTTTAATCGAGTACGTAGATGGCGTTAACAGATAAGAGTGGAGTATTCAATTAAAGTGGAACCGCGCAAGAGCGTCTTTAAGGATGCTTTTTTTATTAGGAGGAATTATGAAATTATTTAATAGCTACACCAATAAAATCGAAGAATTTATACCCATTGAAGAAGGGAAAGTAAGTATGTATGTCTGTGGACCTACGGTCTATAATCATCCTCACATTGGAAACGGACGTCCGATCATTGTCTATGACACATTAAAAAAGACATTTGAAGCGTTAGGCTATGATGTAACTTATGTTTCCAACTTTACCGATGTGGATGACAAGATCATTAAAGGTGCCAAAGAAGAAGGAATCAGTGAGGCTGAACTGACAAAAAAATATATTGAAGGATACAATCAGGACCGTTTGTCATTAAATGCTGATATTCCGGATATCACACCAAAGGTAACGGAAACCATGGATGAAATCATTGCCTTTATTGCGGACTTGGTAGAAAAAGGTGCTGCGTATGTGGTAGAAGGCGATGTTTATTTTAGAGTCAATGCAGTAGAACAGTATGGTGCTTTAAGCAAGCAGCGTATTGAGGATCTGATGGTAGGAGCCCGTATTGATGAAAACTCATTAAAGGAAAATCCTTTGGATTTCACACTGTGGAAGAAAACGACCGAAGGGATCAATTGGGATTCTCCATGGTCGAAAGGTAGACCGGGATGGCATACGGAATGTGTTGTAATGATCAATAATGAATTCCATTCTCACCGAATTGACATTCATGGAGGTGGAATGGATCTGAAATTTCCACATCATGAAAATGAAATTGCTCAGAGTGAAGCCTGCTATCATACACATATCGCAAATTATTGGCTGCACAATGGGATGCTGAATATGGATGGTGTCAAGATGTCGAAGTCATTGGGGAATGGACTTCTGATCAAGGACATGGTGAAACAGATTGGTGGTAATGTTTTAAGATGGGCTTTCCTGTCGGCTCACTATCGTGCTCCTCTGAATTTCAATGATGAAGTGGTGGAAAATGCACGTACTGAATTGAATAAGATTCACACATCCTATAAGCAGGCTTGTGTAAAACTTGGTCTTTTACACAAAGAGTTGGATGGGACAAAAGAGGAAAAACTGTGGAATTCTTTCTTGGATGCCATGAGTGATGACTTGAATACTCCGAATGCGTTCAGTGTTGTCTTTGAATGCAATAAGCAGTTGAATGCTGCTTTACGTGTCCGTGAAATCGATGCTGATAAGATCAATGCACTTGTGGGAACCATGGAAGGCATGATGCATGTGCTGGGAATCCGCTTGGATCGTGTTGTGTTGGATGATGAAAGCCGTGATCTGTATGAAAAATGGAATGCTGCCAAAGCCGTCAAAGACTTTGAAACAGCGGATGTCATTCGCCAGCAGTTGATCGAAAAAGGTGTCCTGTAATGGAAATTGTCGCATATAACGGCACTACATTAGCTTTTATCGGAGATGCCGTCATGACGCTGTGGGCCCGCGAGAAATTGGTTCGTGAAGGATATCAGAAACCAAATGATCTTCAAAATATGACCTCACATTATGTCAGCGCCAAAGCGCAGGCGTCTTATCTGACAGCGCTGATTGAAAAGGGATATTTTGATGAAGAAGAAATGGAAATCATCAAACGCGGACGCAATGCACAGACCAAGACCATTGCGAAAAATGCGGATATGATGACATATCGGCTGGCGACAGGTTTTGAAGCTATCGTGGGTTATTATTATCTGAGTGGGCAATGTGGAAAACTTGAAAAACTGTGGAACGAAGTTGTTATGCTGGGGGCACGATAATATGGCACAATATGTATATGGAAAAAACGTAGTTCGTCAACTGCTCAAGGACGACAAAAAAATCCATGAAGTACTCATGTCTGAAAATTTCAGAGATGATGAGATCCAGAAAATGATCCATCAAAAGAAACTGAATGTGAAGAAGCTTTCAAGAAAACAGATGGATCAGCTTTTGAAAAATGAAGTGCATCAGGGTATAGCACTCAGTATCGATGATTACAAGGTGTATTCTCTGGAAGAACTGCTTGCATCCATTCCCAATGGAAAGATGCCGCTTCTTGTTCTTTTAGATGGTTTAGAAGATCCTCATAATCTGGGAGCCATCTTGAGAACCTCTGACTGTGTTGGTGTGGATGGTATCATTATTGGAAAGCATCGCAGTGTTTCTTTGAATGCCACGGTCGCCAAAACATCCACAGGTGCCATCAATACCGTAAAGGTGGCAAGCGTGACCAATCTGGCACAGACTTTGATCCAACTGAAAGAACAGGGATACTGGGTCGTAGGTGCCGATATGGAAAATGCCAGAGATTATCGTGAGATACAATGTGATGTTCCGATGGTCTTAGTTGTTGGAAGCGAAGGATTTGGGATTTCAAAACTGGTGAAAAAACACTGTGACTATATGGTGTCTTTACCAATGATCGGAAGTGTTTCATCTTTAAATGCATCTGTGGCATGTGGGATCCTGCTTTATGAGATTTATTCAAAACGTCATCCTTTGTAGTTGAGAAGGAGGATGTATGAACGACTATGAATTGCTGTATTATGTTTTTCAGAAAGATGAAGAAGCCTTGGAAATGCTCATCCGAAAATATGAGAAAAACCTCTATTTCACTGTTAGAAAGGTCATGAATCAATCGGGATATTCCTGTGAAACAAGTGATGAACTGAATGAGATCATGCAGACATGCCGGTTAGAACTGTATCAAGCAATCTACAATTATCGTGATACGGGAACCTGTTCCTTTTATGTCTATGCCTTAAAATGTGTGGAAATGGGAGTGAGAAAGCATATTCGTCACAAACGCTGCGGTTTCAATTACATGTTTGCCAATGCCTTGCGTCTGGATGCTAAGGTAAAAGAAGATGGAGATACCTACATGGTGGATGTTCTTCAGAATCAGCGAAAGGACTTTGAAGGAGCCAGCATTACAAAATGGTATCATGAAGAAAATATTTATAACTATCTGAAAGATCATCTGAAAAAGAAGGAATTCATTGTCGCTGAATCCATCATGAAAGGATATACATTGGATGAAATTCGACTGGAGATGGGTATGACCTATAAGCAGATTTATTATATCCGCTGTAAGATCCGAAATCTTTTGTTGAGTTACATTGACTAAAAAAAAGGATTGTGTTAAAGTAAGTAAGCAGTTAGCGAGGTGACAACATGCAGGAAAAAATCATATTGACGTGTACTCAGTGTCTGTCTCGTAACTATACAACCTATAAAAATAAAAATACGCATTCTACGCGTATGGAATTAAAGAAATTTTGTCCAAAGTGTAATTGTCATACAATTCATAAGGAGACAAAATAAGGAGGATATTTATGAAATGGTTCAGTGTTAAAGGAATCGTTGAAGAAATGAAACAGGTTCATTGGCCAACAGCAGGTGAACTGACAAAATCTTCATTAACGGTGTTTCTATTTTCAGCTGCATTTGCTGCATTCTTTATTTTATGTGACTTTGTGGCACTTTGGTTTTTCAGAACTGTAGGAATGTAGGTGAGGATATGGCTGAAGAAAAGAAAGAATGGTATGTGGTCAACACCTATGCAGGCCACGAAAACCGTGTAAAAGAAAACTTAGAACGTCGTATTGAAACAATGGGTCTTCAAGATGCTTTGTTTCAGATCGTTGTTGCAGAAGAAACAGAAATTGAATACAAGAATGGAAAAGAAGTTGAAAAAACTTACAATCTTTTCCCGGGATATCTCTTTGTTGAGATGATCATGACTGATGAAGCTTGGTATGTCGTACGTAATACTCCAGGTGTTACAGGATTTATTGGATCCAGCGGTGGAGGAGCAAAACCTTTCCCTGTGGCAGAAGATGAAATTGAAGTGATCTTACGTCGTTTGGGCATCAAGGAAAAACGTGTGCAAATTGATTTCAAGGTGGGGGATCGTGTCAAGATCTTATCCGGATCATTCACTGGAAGTGAAGGAACTGTAGAATCTCTCAATAATGAGGAACAGGTAGCCACTGTGCTTCTGATCTTGTTCGGACGTGAAATTCCTACAGATATCAGTTATGCTGATTTAGAGAAGCTTGAATTCTAATACATTTATTTAAGAAAGTACTTGATTTCAAGGGAAATATGTTGTAAAGTAATGGGGCACGAAATGTGCTCTTTTATGATGCGTGGAAGAATGACACAACCATTCGTACCACTGCATAAGACGACTAAATATAGGAGGTGTGTCTTGTGAGTAAAAAGAAAGTTGTGAAAGTAGCAAAACTGCAGTTCCCTGCAGGAGGAGCTAAACCAGGACCAGCATTGGCGAGTGCAGGTATCAATATGCCTCAGTTCTGTTCAGCATTTAACGATGCAACAAGAGACCGTGCTGGAGACATGGTACCAGTAATTATTACTGCGTACGAAGACAAGAGTTTTGATTTTGTCTTAAAAACAACCCCTGCTGCAATCCTTATTAAAAAGGCTGCAAAAATCAGCAAAGCAGGAACTGATCAGAAACAGATCGCAGGTACGATCACAGTTGATCAGCTAAGAGAAATTGCTGAATACAAAATGCCAGACTTGAACGCCAATTCAGTAGAAGCTGCAATGAGAATTATTGCCGGTACTGCTCGTAACATGGGTGTTAAAGTAGAAGGTATGGAATAAGAAAGGCTCGGTAAAGTAAAATGGCAAAAGTAGGAAAGAAATATTCAGAAGCTGCTAAATTAGTTGACCGCAGCAAGACTTATACAATTGAAGAAGCCATCGCTTTAGTAAAAAAAGCCAGCTTCGAAAAATTTGATGCTTCTGTAGAAGTATCCTTCAACCTGAACGTTGACCCACGTCACGCAGATCAGCAGATCCGTGGAGCTATGGTTCTTCCAAATGGTACAGGACGTACTCAGAAAGTGTGCGTTATTGCCAATGGACCTCAGGAACAGGAAGCAAAGGATGCAGGTGCAGACTTTGTAGGTGGTAAAGAACTGATTGATCAGATCGCAAAAGGATGGTTTGAATTCGATGTGTTAGTTGCCATTCCATCTATGATGGGTGAACTTGGTAAACTGGGACGTGTTTTAGGACCTAAGGGATTAATGCCTAACCCTAAGACAGGAACAGTAACAATGGATGTGAAAAAAGCGGTAGAAGATATCAAAAAAGGTAAAGTTGAATACCGTGTTGACAAGGAAGGTAATATCAATCTGTTGATTGGTAAAGTATCTTTCGAAGATGAAAAACTCGTTGAAAACTTCAAAGCGATCAACGAAACAATCCTTCGTGCTCGTCCAGCAGCTGTAAAAGGAACTTATGTGAAAAACTGTACAGTTTCTTCTACAATGGGACCTGGCATCAAGGTTGCTTAGTCTTGACAAAGAGTTAAGACTTGTTTAAAATTAGATTGTTCTCAATATATACCATAGACAGCAACGGCGAAGGCTTAATCATGTTGCCGAGGTAGAAAGAGTTTTTAATGTTCTTTCAACTCACGCTGTCTGGCGTGAGTTTTATTTCTTACGGATATATTGAATCAATAGAAAATAGGAGGTGTAACTATGAACCAAGCGGTAGTCGAATCAAAGAAAGCGGTTGTTTCTGAAATCGCAACAAAGCTGAAAGAATCAGAATCAACTGTAATCGTTGAATATCGTGGACTTACAGTGAAGGAAGTTACAGAACTTCGTCGTGCTTTAAGAGAAGAAGACGTTGAAATGAAAGTTTACAAGAACAAGCTTTCTCAGCGTGCTGCTAATGAAGCAGGATACGAAGGATTATGTGAAAACCTTACTGGACCAAATGCGTTGGTATTTGGTAAAGACGCTACAGCACCTGCTCGTGTTTTAAGCAAATTTGCGAAAGATCATGACAAACTGGTGTTGAAAGCAGGTACTGTTGAAGGAAAGATCGTTGATGTTGATACATTGAACTCAATTTCCAAACTGCCAAACCGCGAAGGTATGTACTCTATGTTGTTGAGCTGCTTGCAGGCTCCTGTACGTAACTTTGCATGTGTGGTAAAAGCTGTTGCTGATGCAAAAGCTGAATAAGAAAAGTCAAAAAAATTAGGAGGAAAATAAAAATGGCTAAATTAACTAACGAAGAAGTAATTGCTTCATTAAAAGAAATGAGCATTCTTGAATTAAACGACTTAATCAAAGCAATCGAAGATGAATTTGGAGTAACTGCTGCTGCTCCTGTAGCTGTAGCTGCTGTTGCTGATACAGCTGCTGCTGCTGGACCAAGCGAAGTAACTGTAACATTAACTGATGTTGGAGCTACTAAAGTTGCTGTTATCAAGGCTGTTCGTGAAATCACTGGATTAGGACTTGTAGAAGCTAAGGGTCTCGTTGACAAGTGCCCAAGCGCAATCAAGGAAAACATCAAACCAGAAGAAGCTGAAGAAATCAAGAAGAAACTGGTTGAAGCCGGTGCAACTGTAGAAGTTAAATAGTTGTATACAAAATTAAATTGAAAACAAAAAGGCGAAAGCCTTTTTGTGTCTGGAAAGGATGTTGATAATATGAGTCATTACTTTACAGATAATCGAAATTTAGCGTAAAACCGAAAGGATTTATCTTTTCGGTTTTCGTGCTTTAATCTTGTATTTACAAGTGATACAGGTGTCTTTTGTAAAGACTATATTGATGAAGGATCCGCTTTTTTTCTTGAAGTACTTCATCAGCAGCCTTTACAAAACAAAATATTGGATGTTGGCTGTGGATATGGTGTTTTAGGAATCACCTTAAAGAAATGCTTTCCAGAGAGTCACGTCGATATGGTAGAAATCAATCCGCGTGCGATGGAACTGGCCAAAATTAATGCAGGAAGAAATCATACAGAAGTCAATATATTCGAAAGTGATGTTTATTCAAATGTCAAGGATACAGATTATACCGATATTATCACCAATCCTCCGATTCGTGCAGGAAAAAAAGTGATTTATAAAATCTTTGAAGAGGCCAAGGAACATTTGTGTGAAAATGGATGCCTTTGGATCGTCATAAGAAAATCGCATGGTGCTCCAAGTGCTGTTCAGTTTTTGAAGGAAGTGTTTGGAAACTGTGAAATCATTGGTCGAAAAAAAGGGTATTATGTCTTAAAGTCAGTAAAAAAATAATTGACATCTTGATATGAATAAGATAATATAATAAATTGCATAATAGTAAATAAAATATAATGGCAAAAGTGTCGATTTCGGCACTTGTCATAGTGAAAGGACGTGTGTGCATGGAAGAAAAAAAGACTTATAAAATCGTACCTTCGGGGAAGAAAGCAGAACGTCGTAACTATTCAAAAGTAAGTGGAAGTCTGGACCTGCCAAACTTGGTTGAAATTCAGACAGATTCTTTTGAATGGTTTTTAAACAAGGGAATCCGGGAAGTTTTTGAAGAAATTTATCCTATCAGCAACTTTGGTGGAAATATTAAGTTATATTTCAAGGATTATGAATTTGAAACTCCTAAGTATACGGCTGAGGAGTCTCAGTTCCGTGAATGTAATTTTGCAGCTCCATTGAAAGCAACAATGGAACTGGAAATTACAGATACAAATACAGGAGAAGTATTGACCAAGCAAGAAGATGTCTTCCTTGGTGATTTTCCTTTGATGACTGAAACCGGAACATTTGTGATCAATGGTGCAGAACGTGTTATCGTTTCTCAAATCGTGCGTTCACCAGGGGCTTATTTCGACAGTGGTATAGAGGAAAAGACGGGGAAAGAAACTTACAGCTGTGAGTTGATCCCAAGCCGTGGAACATGGCTCGAATTCTTTACTGAAAGCAAGAAAAGTGCTGCCGGAAGATCTCTTACAGTAAGTATTGACCGTAAGCGTAAGATTATGTCTACCGTGCTCTTTAAAGCAATCGGTATGGCATTGGATATGGATCGCAGTGATGATCCAATGGATACTCACAACATTGAAACTTTCCTGAAAGCATTAGGAAGAAACACAGTGTTTGATAAACCTGAAATTGATGAAACCAGAGAATATTTGAATATTTATCTGCTTCTTTATGGTGCTTATTTTGGAAAATATGAAGATGTTGAAAACACATTGATCAACGATAAAGTAAAAACGACACAGGAAGCTTTATTGTCTATTTATGAAAATCAGCGTCCTGATGAAAATCCAATTTTGGATGGATCCATCAACCTGATGAATGCGAAATTCTTTGATCGCAGAAGATATGATTTGACCAAAGCAGGACGTTATAAGCTTGAAAAGAAATTAAATGCAATCAATCGTATCGAACATCACACACTGGCTCATGACATTATTGGTGCTGATGGCAAAGTGTTCATGAAAAAAGGAACACTCATCAATCGTGATGAAAGAGAAATACTGAAACCTGAACTGAAAAAAGGGATTTATGTAAAAGCCTTCCCATTTAATCCACTTTTCGTGCATGAAGATGTGGTGACTTTGGAAACAAACTGCAAGAGAGGTCTTTTAGGACGTGTTCTTGCCAATGCTGTGGAATGTGCTCATGAAACATTCTACGAAGGTGATATTATTACAGAAGCTGTGTTGAAAGTTCTTGAAAAAGAATGTGAAAAAGTTTCTGTTTATGCAGGTGTCGTTGCTCAGCCTGTTAAGCTTACCAAGGAAAATGTGGCTTCTGTTCTGAATTATGGACAGCGTCTTTATGAATTGGGATGCATTACTGACAGCAAAGGAAACACTGTGCTTGCAGAAGATGGAGGACGTTTTGCAGAAGGCTTCATGCCACGTGTGAAAGCAGCTCCACTTAGCAGCGATTTATATGAAGAACTTGTCAATCGAGTACATAAGGATGAAGAACTGACAGCTTGGCTGGTAGGAGCTGCTGTACAGGAAATCATGATTATGGACAATAAAGGACAGGAAATCAAGATTACAGGGAATGACCCATTTGCCAACAAACATACCATTACTATTTCCGATATGTATGCGTTCTATGCTTACATGCTGAATGTCATGGAAGGTGTAGGAGATACCGATGATATCGATATGCTTGGAAACCGCCGTATCCGTTCTGTTGGTGAACTGATTCAGAATCAGTTTAGAATTGGTCTTTCTAGAATGGAAAGAGTTGTCAAGGAAAGAATGTCCATTGCGGAAATTGAATCCTTAACACCTAAGAAGCTGACAAATATTCGTCCTTTGACAGCGGCTATCAAAGAATTCTTCTCTTCAAGTCAGCTGTCTCAATTCATGGATCAGCAGAATCCATTGGCAGAGTTGACCAACAAACGTCGTATTTCGGCTTTGGGACCTGGTGGTCTGAACCGTGACCGTGCAGGTTTTGAAGTGCGTGACGTTCATTCTTCTCACTATGGAAGAATCTGTCCAATTGAAACACCTGAAGGTCCAAACATCGGTTTGATCAACTATCTGACTTCTTATGGTAAGATCAATGAATATGGGTTCATTCAGACTCCATATCGTAAAGTATTAAAAGATGGAACAGTACTGGAAGATGCTGTTTATCTGTCAGCAGATGAAGAACAGGATTACATTATTGCTCAGGCGAATGAGGTCATTGACAACAAACTGGTCAATGAAAAAGTTGTCGCCCGTTATCGTGGTGAAACGATTCTGGCAGCGCGTGAACGTGTTGAACTGGCGGACGTTTCTCCAAAACAGATTATTTCGATTGCGGCTGCATGTATCCCATTCCTTGAAAACGACGATGCATCTCGTGCCCTGATGGGTGCCAACATGCAGCGTCAGGCAGTCCCTCTTTTACGTCCGCATGCTCCTTTTGTTGGTACAGGTATGGAATACCGTGTTGCCAAGGATTCAGGAAGCTGTATCGTATGTAAGGAAGATGGAATTGTTGAATACGTTGATGCGACAAGACTTGTTGTAGCACAGGATAATGGTGAAAAACGTGAATATAAGATTCGCAAATTCAATCCATCCAATGCCGGAACAAGCATCAATCAGATTCCAATCGTCAATAAAGGCGAACGTGTTGAAAAAGGTGATATTCTGGTTGATGGACCATCCATGGAAAATGGAGAATTGGCTCTTGGACAGAACGTAACCATTGCCTACATGACATGGAATGGATATAACTACGAAGATGCGATTATCATGTCTGAAAGACTGGTGAGAGATGATGTTTATACATCTATTCACATTGAAGAATATGAAATTGACTGCCGTGAAACAAAACTCGGACCAGAAGAAATTACGCGTGATATTCCAAACGTTGGAGAAAATGCATGTCGTAATCTGGATTCAAGAGGTATTATCATGGTCGGAGCAGAAGTTCAGGAAGGCGATATCCTGGTAGGTAAAGTGACTCCTAAAGGACAGAGCGAAATTTCTCCTGAAGAAAAACTGCTGCTCGCTATCTTTGGTGAAAAATCACGTGAAGTACGTGACAACTCATTAAAAGTGCCTCATGGCGGTGCCGGTATCGTTCACTCTGTACGTGTATTCAAACGTAAAGACGGACATGAACTGCCACCGGGAGTCAGTGAAACTATTAAAGTATACATCGTTCAGAAACGTAAGATTTCTGAAGGAGATAAGATGGCAGGTCGTCATGGAAACAAAGGGGTTATCTCAAAGATCCTTCCAGTGGAAGATATGCCATACATGCCAGATGGAACACCAGTGGATATCATGTTGAATCCATTCGGGGTACCAAGCCGTATGAACATCGGACAGGTGCTTGAAATTCACTTAGGATTTGCCGCTAAGAAACTGGGTGTCAAATTCGCAACGCCTGTATTCGATGGTATCAACAACGACGAATTGGCAAGTATCATGCAGGAAGCTAACATGACAAAAGATGGAAAGACCATCCTGTATGATGGACGTACAGGAGATGCCTTCGATGAACGTATCTCTGTAGGTGTCATGTATATGATCAAACTGGCACACATGGTTGATGACAAGCTCCATGCACGTGCTACAGGTCCTTACTCACTGGTAACACAGCAGCCATTGGGTGGTAAAGCTCAGAATGGTGGTCAGAGATTTGGAGAAATGGAAGTTTGGGCTCTTGAAGGATGGGGTGCAGCGCACACACTTCAGGAAATCATGACCATTAAATCCGATGATATCATTGGACGTACCAAAACTTATGAAGCCATTATTAAAGGAAAAGATATTCCTGAACCGGGAATTCCTGAAGCCTTTAGAGTTATGAAAAATGAACTTCAGGCATTGGCACTTGATGTGACATTGCTTGGTGATGAAGGAAATGAAGTTGATTTGTCAAAGATCGATGGTGAAGATGACAAAGCTGTTGTGAAACCAGAACTGTTCGTGGAACCTGAACAGGAACCTGAAGAAGAACTGGAAGAAGAAACCAGCGATATTGATGAATTAGAAACACCTCTGTTTACAGACGGTGAAGAAGAATAGGAGGACGGGTAAATGAGTGTAAACAATATTAGTTCTATACGAGTTCAATTGGCTTCTCCTCAACGTATTCTTGAATGGTCTCATGGTGAAGTTAAAAAACCTGAGACGATCAATTATCGTTCTCAAAAGCCTGAACGTGACGGATTGTTCTGCGAAAGAATTTTCGGTCCAAGCAAGGATTGGGAATGCTACTGTGGAAAGTATAAGAAAGTTCGATATAAAGGAGTTGTTTGTGACCGTTGTGGTGTTGAAATCACTAAATCAAGTGTTCGTCGTGAAAGAATGGGACACATTGAATTGGCTGCACCGGTGGCACATATTTGGTATCTGAGAGGAATCCCTTCAAGAATGGCACTCCTTTTGGATATCACACCTAAACAGCTTGAAGAAGTAGTTTACTTTGTCAGCTGGATCGTCACAGATCCTCGTGATACCAAACTGATGTACAAGCAGATTCTCTCTGAAAGAGAATATCGTGAAAATGTCGCTATTTATGGACCTGGATCTTTTGTTGCTCAAACAGGAGCTGAAGCGATTCAGACACTTTTAAAGGAAGTTGGCATTGAAAAAGAATTCAATGCTGTGAAAGCAGATCTTGAAAATTCTCAGGGTGAAAAACGCAAGAAACTGATCAAGCGATTAGATACCATCGATGCATTCAGAAACTCTTCCAACAAGCCTGAATGGATGGTACTGACAGTGCTTCCTGTCATTCCACCTGATTTAAGACCTATGCTTCAACTGGATGGAGGACGTTTCGCAACCAGTGACTTGAATGATTTGTATCGCCGTGTCATTACACGTAACAATCGTTTGAAGAAATTATTGGATCTGGGAACTCCTGCGATCATCGTGCAGAACGAAAAACGTATGCTTCAGGAAGCTGTGGATGCGCTGATCGATAATGGACGTCGTTCAAAGCCAATCAGTGGACCTGGAGGAAGAGCACTGAAATCACTTTCTCATTCTTTAAAAGGAAAACAGGGACGTTTCCGTCAGAACCTGCTCGGAAAACGTGTTGACTTCTCAGGACGTAGTGTTATTGCGGTTGGACCGGACTTAAAGATGTACCAGTGTGGACTTCCTCGTGAAATGGCACTGCAGCTGTTTAAACCTTTTGTTATTAATGAAATTGTAAATAAAGACATTGCCAGCAATCCTAAGACAGCAGAAAAACTGATCGACCGTTTGGACCCACGAGTATGGGATATCGTGGAAGAAGTCATTGACGGATATCCGGTATTGCTGAACCGTGCACCTACATTGCACCGTCTGGGTATTCAGGCATTTAAACCAAAACTGGTAGAAGGACGTGCTATCCGTCTGCATCCATTGGTTACTACAGCATTCAATGCTGACTTTGACGGTGACCAGATGGCTGTTCACGTTCCATTAAGTGAAGAAGCTCGTGCAGAAGCTCTCGTGCTGATGCTGGGTTCAAACAACATTCTTTCACCAAAAGATGGAAAGCCAATCGTAACACCTTCACAGGACATGGTTTTAGGTAACTACTATCTGACTATGGAAGAAACAGCAGAAGATATGCGTGAAGAAGCAAAACGCTATCGTGACGTGGATTGTGAAGAACAGGCACTTCTCTGGGAAAGATTTGCTGACAATGAAGGGCATGTCTTTAAAGATGTTAACGAAGTCTTGATGGCCTATGACCAGAAAGCAGTTCACTTGCATTCAAGAATTGCTGTTCTTGCAGGATCATTAAATAAAACTACATTCACACCTGAACAGAATAAGATGTATCTGATGACAACTGTCGGAAAGATCATCTTCAACCAGATGTTCCCAAATGATTTCCCATATCTGAATGAAGTATCGGATGATAACTTCAAGGCAACACCAGATCGTTTCTTCATTAAACCGGGAGAAAATGTGAAGGAAATTATCGCTTCACAGCCAATCATTCCAGAAGTGAAGAAAAAACAGTTGGGTCTCGTTATTGCTCAGGTATTCGCAAGATATTCTACTCAGAAAACAAGTGAAATTTTGGATGCTATCAAAGACCTTGGATTCAAGTATTCTACAGTTGCCGGTATCACAGTTGCCTTAAGTGATATTCAGGTCGTAGAAAACAAAGAAGAAAAGATTGAAGAAGGAAAACGTAAAGCAGAAGAACTCATGGCATTGCGTCGTAAAGGAAAACTTACGATGCAGGAATGGGAAACTCATCTGAATAAATTATGGGATAACATCAAGAATCAGATCGGTGATGAACTGATGGAAAACCTGGATCACAAAAACTCCATCAACATGATGGCGGATTCCGGAGCTCGTGGTAACAAGTCAAACTTTACTCAGCTGGCAGGTATGCGTGGATTGATGAGTAAACCAAGTCAGTCTAAGTCTGCGAAGAGTTATCAGCCTTCAATCATCGAGGTACCAATTTATTCATGTTTCCGTGAAGGATTGAACGTATCAGAATTCTTTATTTCTACACATGGTGTTCGTAAAGGATTAACCGATACAGCCTTGAAAACAGCTGAATCTGGATATCTGACAAGACGTCTGGTAGACGTAGCACAGGATATTGTTGTTCGTGAAGAAGATTGCGGTACAGATAATGGGTTCCTTGTTGAAACGATCATGGATCGTAAAACAAATACTGAAATTATTCGTCTCTATGACCGTCTGGTCGGACGTTATTCAAAAGAAACCATTACTGATCCTAAAACAGGAGAAGTAATCATCGAATCCGATGAATACATTGATGAAACCATCGCCAAGAAAATTGTGGATGCAGGCATTGAAAAAGTGCTGATCCGCAGTGCCTTTACATGTAAATCCATTTATGGTGTATGTAAGAAATGCTACGGACGCAATATGGCAACCGGAAAAGTTGTTGAAGTCGGAGAATCTATTGGTATCATGGCTGCTCAGTCTATTGGGGAACCAGGTACACAGCTGACAATGCGTACCTTCCATACAGGAGGGGTAGCAAGTGCCGGTGGTGGAGATATTACACAGGGTCTTCCTCGTGTTGAAGAACTTTTCGAAGCACGTAATCCAAAGGGTGCAGCTGTTCTTGCTAAGATTTCAGGTGAAATCACTTCTATTACACAGTCATCTAATGCTGGATATGAAGTTGTCATTACCAATGAAAATGAAAGCCAGGTACACAAATTAGGTGCTACTCAGGCGATTCGTTCATGGCTGAAAGAAGGAAGTCGCATCGAAGCCGGAGACAAGATTACAGAAGGACCAATTTATCCAAAAGAACTTTTGGAAGTTGCCGGTGTTCTTGATGTAGAAAAATACATCTTGAAAGAAGTCAAGAAAGTATATAACTCTCAGGGTATTGATATTTCCGATAAACATATTGAAGTCATGATCCGTCAGATGCTGCGTAAAGTGGTTGTTATTGATGGAGGAGATACAACACTGAATGCTGGTATTCAGATCTCATTGACAGAAATCACGAAAATTAACCGTCGTGCTCTCATTTCAGGATTGAAGCCGGCTCAGTTTAAACCGGTACTGCTGGGTATTTCAAAAGCCAGCGTTGAAACAGATTCCTTCCTATCAGCTGCTTCATTCCAGG
>CAMEUL010000008.1 GCA_945938205.1 uncultured Traorella sp.
AAAAGTGAGATGAAACAGCATGCACTGGAAAATGGTTTTCCAAATGCCAGTGAAGACATGCTGAAGTGGATCGACGAATTGGTTGGGTGAAAATATGGACGATTTCATGAAAAATCTTGAGGATTGCGAAATCCTTGAAAATGAACCAATGTCAAAGCATACAACTTACAAGGTTGGCGGGAAAGCACGTTATTACATCTATCCCAAAAATGAGATGGCATTGATCAAAGTATTAAAGAAATGCAAAGAGAATGGTATTGAAACCAAAATCATTGGAAAAGGGAGCAACCTTTTGATCAGTGATGATGATTTTGATGGAGCTTTTATTGCGCTTGATCGTTATTTCAGCGAAATTTCTTTTGATGGGAATCAGGTAAGTGCCTATGCAGGTGCCAGCATTATTTTCCTGTCACACGAGGCGATGAAAAGAGGATTGAGCGGATTGGAATTTGCCAGTGGAATTCCCGGAACAGTAGGTGGTGCCTGCTTTATGAATGCCGGTGCTTACAAGAAAGAATTAAAAGACATCGTGGATGCCGTATGGGTTCTGAAAGAGGAAGACTGTATTTGGATGAAACCTGAAGAATGTGAATTTGGTTATCGCTCTTCTATTTTTAAGAAACATCCGGATTGGGTTATTCTGGCAGTCCGATTTAATCTTGAACCTGCGGATGCAAGTGAAATCAAAGACCTGATGGACTCAAGAAGAGAACGCAGAATGGCATCACAGCCATTGGATAAGCCATCTGCCGGAAGTGTATTTAAGAACCCGGAAGAAAAACCTGCATGGCAATATATCGAAGAAGCCGGTCTTCGTGGGAAAAGAATTCATGGTGCCATGGTTTCTGAAAAGCACGCCAATTTCATTGTCAATGAAGATCAAGCGAGTGCACAGGATATTCTGGATCTGATTGAACTGATTCAGAATCAAGTAAAGAAAGAGTTTGGTGTAAGCCTGAAAACTGAAGTGGAGTGTTTTAATTGGAAGAAAAGAATCTGACGATTGAAGAAAGAATGCTGGAGAAAGTCAAAAGAAACAAGAAAAGAAAAAGAAACCGGAAAATAGTGAAAGGAGTTCTTCTTTTAAGTATACTTTCTCTTTTTGCCTTTTATCTGATCAGTGATATGTCTAAGGTCAGATACCTGAAAGTGATGAATAACACCCTATATACAGATACAGAAATACTTGAGAAAGCCGGGTTGAATTATCAGTCAAATTATGTGCTCACTATTCGTTTCTGGGTCAATCATCTTCTTAAAAAAGATCCGTTGATCAAAAATGCGAAAATGGATAAAGATTTTGAGGGAGGATTTACCATTTACATTGACGAAGAAAAAGTGATCGGTTATCTTGCGGATGCGGAAGATATTCTGCTTGTGCAGGGAAAAGGAAGTCTGACAGTTCTAAATGTTGACCGTGAAAAACTGCCTCGCCTGGTAGATTTCAATGATGAACAGTTAAAACTTCTGGATGCCGCTTTTCAGGATGTGAATCCGGAGATCTTTACGATGATCAGTGAAATGATGCCTCATGAGGAAACTTACAATCCAAATATGGTAAAGATGATCATGAATGACGGTAATCGCATAACAACAAGTTATGAAGGTGTTTATTTGATCAATCAATACAAGAAGATTTTACCTCAGTTGGAAGGAACTCATGTCTGTTTATATATGGATGCATATTCGAAAAACATCATCAAACAGGCGGGGGAATGTAAATAGTTTTTGCCTTTGTAAGATAAATAGTTTATAATGAATGCGTAAATGGAGGATTCTTTATGTCTGTTTCAAAAAGTACTCAATATGGAAATATCAATATTTCAATGGAAGCCATTGCCATGCTGGCAGGCGGTGTAGTAACTGAATGTTATGGCGTTGTCGGAATGGCAAGTCAGAAGGTTTTCCAGGATGGAATTGCTGAAATCCTGAAAAAAGAAAACTTTTCAAAGGGTGTCATTGTTACTGAAAAAGAAGGAAAACTTGATTTAGATCTTTACATTATCGTGAGCCATGGAATCAAAATCAGTGAAGTGGTTCATGAGGTGCAGAAGAAAGTAAAATATGTATTAGAAAAGTCTCTTGAACTTGAATTTGATAATATCAATATTTTTGTTCAGGGTGTCAAGATGATGAAATAGGTGATGTATGGAAAAGATTGATGCACGGTTATTTAAAACAATGATTGAAAATGGAGCCATCCATTTAAGCAATCACTATACAGATATTGATGCGCTCAATGTCTTCCCGGTTCCAGATGGTGATACCGGTACGAATATGTCCATGACGTTTAATGCTGGGGTGGCTGATGCTTTGGCATGTAATTCAGAACGTGTGGATGAAATTGCCAAGAAACTGTCCAAAGGATTGCTGATGGGAGCACGAGGAAACTCAGGTGTTATCTTGTCACAGATTTTCAGAGGCCTTTATCAGAGTTTGGATGGAAAAGCGGATGTGAATGGTGTGGAACTTGCCACAGCCTTTGTCAATGGTTCAAGAGTGGCTTATAAAGCAGTTATGCGTCCAGTAGAAGGAACCATCCTGACCGTTATTCGTGAATCTGCGGATTATACAATGGCTTTCGCAAATGGAAAAGAGAATGTTACTCCACTTGAAGTCATTGAATATCTGGTAAAGGAAGCCGAGGAATCTTTAAATCGTACACCAGAACTGTTGCCGGTTTTAAAGGAAGTCGGAGTTGTTGACAGTGGTGGTGCAGGACTTTTAATGGTGTTGAAAGGATTTGAGATGGCACTGAAAGGAGAGATCCTGGAACGCCAGGAAGCTCAGCAGGTCAGTGGTGCTCAAGCCGAAGTAGAAAGTGAAGAATTCGGATATTGTACGGAATTCATCATTCAGCTAAGTGAAAAAGGAATGAAAACCTTCAAGGAAGATTCTTTGAAAGAATCTTTGTCAAGAATCGGAAATTCATTAGTAGTTGTACAGGATGAAGATATCGTAAAAGTACATGTTCATACCTTGACTCCGGGAGATGCGTTGAATCTTGGTCAGCGTTATGGTGAATTCGTTAAATTAAAAATTGAAAACATGTCGTTGCAGCATGAAAACATTATGGTAAATTCTAAAGAAGAGTTTAAAAATGAACCTGAAAAGGAATATGCTGTGATTGCCGTAGCTGCAGGAGATGGTCTGAGTGAAACCTTCAAGGAACTCAGAGCAGATATTGTGATCAGTGGTGGTCAGACCATGAATCCTTCTACGGAAGATTTTGTGGAAGCTATCAATAAGTGCAATGCACGTCATATCTTTGTATTGCCAAACAATTCCAACATTATTCTGGCTGCACAGCAGGCAGAAAGTATCTGTGATGCCGAACAGGTAGAAGTCATCGTTCTTCCAACCAAGTCCATTCCACAGGGATATGCTGCTCTGATCAACTTCAATCCTGAAGTGGATGTACAGACCAATAAGGACAACATGAGCGAAGCGATTGGAAATGTTCAAACAGGACAGGTAACCTTTGCCATCAAGGATACTACATTTGAAGGCCTTGAGATCAAAGCCAATGAATTCATGGGAATCCGTGAAAAAGACATTCTGGTATCTCTTCCAGACAAACTGGAAACAACCAAACGTCTGTTAGATGAAATGGTCAATGAAGACTGTGAACTGGTAACTCTGTTTACTGGAGAAGATGTCAGTGAAGAAGAAAGCAGTGAAATTGAAGCCTATCTTGAAGAAAACTATTCCAATGTGGAAGTTGAGATGATTGAAGGTGGACAACCTGTTTACTCTTTCATCATCAGTGTTGAATAAGTTATGAAAATCGGAAGGAATTCCGGTTTTTTTATCATCAAAATATAGGAGGAAAGCAATTTTTGATTCATTGATACCAGAAAAAAGCAGGATTATTCCTGCATTTTTAGATAATCTATGAGCTGATTTAAATCATTTTTTTCCGGATGTTTAAGGCAATATTCCAAACAGGCAGCCAGTTTTTCTTTGATCTGTTTTTTCTCATAACCGAGATTTAATAAATCTTTTCCATCGATATTGAGTTTTTCAAATACTTGGATCTGATCAAATATGTCAGGATAATGGGCATAGAGAAGGATCTTGTTCAAGAGTGCTTTATCTTGATGATAGAGATAATAGATACGTCTGAGTTCATAATCTATGCTATAGCGTGGCCGATTCCTTTCTTGAATAAGGATCGTGACATGCTGAATTGTTTTCTTTGAACATTTCCACAATTTCAAAATCTTTTTCGCATATTTTTCGTGATAGAAAAGACTTGCCAATCTGCATTCCAGATCTAAGGGGCTTTTATTCAATTGCTGATGAATACGATCGCTGTATTGAAGATGAAATACTTCAAGAAGTCCATATTCATTCAGTAAGGAATATAGATCCGGATGAGGATCCATCAGCATTCCAAACAATTCTTTTGTTTTTCTTTCTACAGAAATACAAGATAAGAGATCTTTTTTTCAAAGATAGCCTGTTGAGTCTTTGGTTCAATATCAAATTTCAAAGCATGAGCAAAACGTATGGCTCGAAGAATGCGAATTGCATCTTCTTAAAAGCGTATACTGGCTTCTCCTACACAGCGTATCAGATGTTGATTGAGATCTGAAAGTCCTTGATGATCATCAATCAGATTTCCATCAATGTCACAGGCAAGTGCATTGATGGTGAAATCACGTCGCTTGAGATCTTCGTGAATGTCATTAGAAAAGGCAATCTGAGGTGTACGATGATTCTCATATTTAAGGTCTGTACGATATGTCGTGATTTCAATCGAATTTGATTGATTTATGATGGTTAGCGTTCCATGCTTGATGCCAGTCTCAATCACTTTATATGAAGAAAGAATCTGTTTCATTTCATCCGGTGTGGCATTGGTGGTTGCATCAAAATCATGGATTTCTTTGTGAAGCAGAGTATCACGAACACAGCCTCCCACGTAATAAACTTCATATTGTTCGTGAAGTTTCTCTACGATTTCTTGAATAGATTTTGGGAAGTTCAGTTGCAAAGTTATTTTCATGGTTTTATTATAAATGTGAAAAGTCGAGGGAACAAGAAAATGTTGAAAAAAGTAGTTGAAATAGCACATGATATATTGAAATCTCATTTAAATGAAAATAGTGTTGCAGTTGATTTTACATGCGGTGGAGGAAATGATACGCTGTTTTTAAGTGAACTTGTTAAAGAAGTATATAGTTATGATATTCAATTTGAAGCCCTTGAGGAAGCAAAAAAACGATGTGAAGGTCGATCTAATGTTTTCTTTTTTCATAAAAGCCATGCTTTCTTTGAAGAAGATGTCACTAGTTTTGATGCGGGTATCTTTAATTTAGGTTATTATCCAAAAGGAAATCATGAGATTACCACGGATAAGGATACGGTTGTTGAAACAATCAGCAAAGCTTTGCTTAGGTTGAATGAAAAAGGGATCCTTGTGATCGTATGTTATCCGGGTTTCGAAAAAGGAAAGGAAGAAGCAGAAGCAATTATGGAGTATTGCGAAAACTTGGTTTCTCAAAAATGGGATGTATTTCTTTTTAAACTAGTCAATAGAAACCAAGCACCTTTTATAATAGGAATTGAAAAACATTAGCACTTAACTATTGACGGTGCTAAAACTTGTGGTATAATACCATTAGCACAAAAGATATGAGAGTGCTAAAGGAGGGGTTTCATGGATGTAAATGCATTAACTGAAAATCTTCAAAAAATATTATTAAGAGCGATAGAAAAGGGAAAAGCGTATCATCATGTGAGTGTAGATACCCTTGAATTTTTAGAAGCCATTTTTGAAGACTCGACATTGGATGGTTTATTTAAGCGTGTAGGTCTTGATAAAAGAAAAGCGATGCAAATCATTCAAGATGAAAATTCACATATCGCAACTACCAGTTATCAGGATATTGCTCTTTCCAATAAGGTTCAGGAAAGCTTCATGAAAGCAAAAGAATGGTCCGATGCTCATCAAGAAAGTTATATCAGTGTCTTTTCTTTGTTTTATGCACTTTTAAAAAATAAGAGCAGCATTTCACAAAGAATCGTAAATGAATGTGCCTTAAATCTTGGCACACTTGAAAAAGAGGAACTCATACGAAGAGGAGGGAAGAAGATGGATACACAGACAAGTGAAAACAATGTAGAAGCATTAGCGAAATATGGAAGAGATCTTGTTCATGACGTAAAAGAAGGAAAGATCGATCCGGTTATTGGACGTGATGATGAGATTCGTCGTGTCATCCAGATCCTTTCCCGTAAAACAAAAAATAATCCGGTTTTGATTGGTGAACCTGGAGTTGGAAAAACAGCGATTGTCGAAGGAATTGCCTGGCGAATCATGAAGGGCGATGTACCACTGACTTTAAAAGATAAGAAACTCATTGAACTCGACATGGGAAGTTTGATTGCCGGAGCTAAATATCGAGGCGAATTTGAAGAACGTCTGAAAGCGGTTCTTGAAGAAGTCAAGAATGCCAATGGCGGCATCATTCTTTTCATTGATGAGATTCATAACCTGGTTGGCGCTGGTAAGACTGAAGGAAGCATGGATGCTGCCAATCTCTTGAAACCAATGCTGGCTCGTGGAGAACTGAGATGCATTGGAGCAACTACTTTTGATGAATACCGTCAGTATATTGAAAAGGATGCGGCACTTGAGAGACGTTTCCAGAAAGTTATGGTCAAGGAACCTACAGTAGAGGATACGATTTCCATTTTGCGTGGACTGAAATCCCGTTTTGAAGCTTATCATGGTGTGAAAATTCTGGATGAAGCCATCATTGCCAGTGCAGTGCTTTCCAACCGCTATATCACAGATCGTTTTCTGCCGGATAAAGCCATTGATTGCGTGGATGAAGCTTGTGCTATGCTGCGTGTGGAAATGGATTCCATGCCGGTAGTTTTGGATGAACTGTCTCGAAAGATCATGCAATTAGAAATTGAAGAAACAGCTTTAAAACAGGAAACAGATAAGAAAACGAAGGAAAGACTGGCACAGATTCGTGAGGAACTGGCGCAATTGAAAGTGCAGAAGGATGAACTGCATTCCAAATGGATGGATGAAAAGAGAGATCTTGAGGAAAGCAAACAGGATAAGATTGCTTTGGAAAAGGCCAAACTGGAACTGGAACGTGCTCAAAATGATGCACGTTATGAAGAAGCTGCCCGACTTCAATATCAGACGATTCCAAATTTGGAAAAGAAGATACAGGAAGCAAGTGAAAACATTAAAAGTGATTCTTTGATTCAAGAAACAGTGAATGAAGAAATGATTGCGAAAGTGGTTTCCAGATGGAGCGGAGTAGAAGTATCGCGTTTGGTTGAAAGTGAACGTGTCAAATTGCTTCATTTGAAAGAAGCTCTTTCTAAACGTGTCATTGGTCAAGATGAAGCTTTAACACTGGTCAGCGATGCCATTTTAAGAAGCAAGGCACAAATTCAGGATGAAAATCGTCCGATCGGAAGTTTCTTGTTCTTAGGTCCTACAGGGGTTGGGAAAACCGAAGTTGCTAAAGCACTGGCGGAACAGCTTTTTGACAGTGAATCGCATATCATCCGTATAGATATGAGTGAATACATGGAGAAGCACAGTGTTTCACGTCTGATTGGTGCTCCTCCAGGATATGTAGGCTATGATGAAGGTGGTCAGCTTAGTGAAGCAGTTCGACGCAATCCTTATTCTATCATCTTGTTCGATGAGGTGGAAAAAGCCCATCCGGATGTATTCAATATTCTCCTTCAGATCCTGGATGATGGACGTATTACTGACAACAAGGGCGTTACGATTGATTTTAAGAATACCTTGCTCATCATGACGAGCAATCTGGGAAGTGAACACGCTTATGAGGAAAATGGCAAAGAAGGCTATATGCAGGCTGTCAAGAATTTCTTCCGCCCAGAATTCATCAATCGAATTTATGAAATCATCGTTTTCGATCCATTGAATGATTCAATTCTTCGTGATATTGCTCTTAGATTCATGCGTGAACTGATTGAACGCTTGGCAAATAAAGATATAGAACTGAAAATCAGTGAGGCTGTTTTCGATACCATTGCGAAATATGGTGTGGATCCTGTATATGGTGCACGTCCTATGAAACGATATATTCAGAGAAATATCGAAACACAGATTGCACGAAAGATGATTGAAGAAAATATTGGTAAAGACAGCGTGCTTTATTTAGACGTAGTTAATGATGAATATGTATTGAAAAGTGAAAGTTAAAACTTCACTTTTCTTTTCTTTTAGGTTAAAATAAAGTAAGGAGGATTTTATGGAGAATTGGATAGTTAGTGCAGTAGTTGTTATTGCGGTATTGATTGTAATTTATTTCGTAAGAAAATATCTTATTAAAAAATATACTGTCGAATTAATGAAAACATTGATGGAGGATGAAGAAAAGTTTTTCAATCTTTTGGATTCCTTTAAGATCAAGTTGCTGTTTCAGCCTTTTAACCGTGAATATTTGCGTTTAAATAATTACATAGCGCGAGGAGCAGACAAAAAAATCAAGGAACAAATTGCAGTTATGGACAAGATGCGTGTGGATCGCAAACAGCGTTTTGCAACTTATCAGACAGTGTTTCAATATTATTTGTCTCAGGATAATGAAACACAGGCCAGAAACATGCAGCGTAAGATGAATGCTTTTGTGGATGAAAACAATCTGGATCCGGGCTTGAAAGAGAAAATGAATATGGAAATCAAGATGTATTTTGATAAGGCTCTTTCGACATTACCTTATATTGATCAAAATCTTGAAGAAGCATCAAGTGATGAAGATAAAGCTGTATGGAATTTGAGAAAAGCTTTTGTACTCAAGGAAAACAATCGTCTTGACGAAGCTAAGGAATGCATGAAGATCGTGGTAGAGTGTACAAGTGATCCTACTATGAAAAAAGAAATGCAAGATCTTCTTGATAACGATCTGAAAGACTTATAGGAGGGAAACCTCCTTTTTTAGTCACAAAATTTCACATGTTACATGTTTTAAAATGTGCTATAATGTACATGTTTATTTTGGGAGAGAACAATGAAACGAAAAAAGAAAAAAATCAATAACACGGTTGATTTCATTATTATGCTGGTATATCTCATCATAAGCTGTTATTTTGTGATTGAAATGATGGTAGGGAAAATTATTCCTACTATGTATATTATTCTGATTGCAACAGTTTTACTTTTGATTCTTATCGGAACTTTCTTTACATATCGTATACGAAGCCAAGCCTTTCGAGTTTTCAGAAAAGTGTATCTGAGCCTGTTTTGTGTTTTACTGCTTGCAGGTTCTTTGTTTCAGGGACAACTGAGAAGTGCTTTTGACAAGGTGGGAAATACGACAACCCAAAGAATGTATGTCGTAACGTTAGATGTTGAGTCTTTGAAAGACCTGAATGATGTAGTAAGCATAGGATATCTGAATCATGCAGATGAATTGACGCTGTATGCATTGGATCAGATTCAGAATAAAGGAATGAAACAGATAGGATATGCTTCTTTCGATGAAGAACTGTTTGCTTTAAATGAAAAAGATGTGGATGCTATCATGGTATCTGCACAGCAATATTCCATTGCACAACAGAAAGATGAAACAGCATTGGATCATACAAAAATTCTTCATACCTTTGAATTGACAGTCAAAAATTCAACTTCTGAAAACAATGTAGATCTTGCGACTCAACCTTTTGTACTTTTTGTCAGCGGTATTCAGGATGATAGAGAACTGTTGAGTGATGTGAACATGCTTTTGATGGTCGATCCTGAACGTCATCATGTAGAAATGATCTCTGTAAATCGTGATACTTATGTTCCAAACGAAAACTACCAAGATTATCCTGATAAATTGACCCATTTAGGTTGGTCAGGGGCAGAGTGCGTGGCCCGTGTGATGGAGAAGATCTTTGGTATTGAAGTTGATTATTATGCACAGGTTACGTTTCAATCATTGATTGCTATTATTGATGCCATGGGTGGTATTGATGTAGATGTGAAGATCAGTTTTACTGAACAAGATGAAAACCGATCTTTTGCTGAAGAAGATTTGATTCATCTGGATGCCGGTTTCCAGCATATCAATGGAAAACAGGCATTGGCTTATGCTCGACACAGAAAAACAGATGGCTGGGATGTTGCAGGAAGAGAACAGGCACAGCGTGATATTGTAGCTGCTGCGGTGAAACGTATGCTATCTGTTGATGGAGCCATGAAGGTTGGCGATGTTATGAATACAGCAGCTCAGTATGTGCAAACCAATCTTCCTATGGACAGCATTAAAGGATTCCTAAACAAAGCCATTCAAGACGGAGCATCCTGGAGTTTTGGCTCTTCCACGATCAATTCTCCTTATGAACTCATGTTGCCGCTTGCAATGGTTGATGGAGGATATGGATATGCAGTATTGCTTCAGGAAGAAGATATTCAGCGTGTGCATGATCTTTACCTTTCATTAAAGAAAGAAACCCATTTGAATGATTTTCAGTTTGATCTGAACGATATGTCTCAGTACATGAATACATTTCAACTGGATCCACACGTGATTACCGTTGGAAACTATGATCAAGTGGTACCGCTATATTTTCCTGAATATTATCTGGAGGGAATTCTGTATGAGGAGGTTTGCATGAAGAATAAGTATGATCGCATTTTGGATGGAGTCTTTTTGCTGCTGTTTTTAGGCTTAAGCGTATATTTTATTGTGGAAGCCTATGTTGGTCAATTGATTCCTCATAAATATATTTTAATCGCAGTCTCTGTATTGCTTTTATTACTGATTTTGATCTTGTTGACATTCAAATCTAAAAAACTTGGCTGGAACATTGCAAGAAAAGTTGTTTTGGTTTTGCTGAGCGTTGTACTTATGACAGGAGCTGTATTTCAGGGGCAGATACGAAGTGCTTTTGATAAAATCAAGTCAAGTAATATTCAAAAGGATGTCATGTATGTCATTTCTCTTAAAAATGGAGATATTGATTCTCTTGATAAAGTATCCTCACTTGCTTACAGTGAGCAATTGAGTGAACTGACGCTTTATTCTTTAGAGCAGTTATCGGATGAAAATTTTGAACATATTGGAATGAATACAATGAGTGAAGTATTGACTTCTTTGGATGAAAGTAAAGCAGATGCTGCTTTGATTTCTTCCAAAGATCAGACTACTTATCAGAAACTTGAAAACAGTGATTTTAACAGTAAATATCAGGTAATCCATACAATTGAAATGGAGATTAAAACGAATACCAGTGTCAGTGATGTTGATATTACAAAAAAACCATTTGTGGTTTATATCAGTGGTATGGATGATATGGGCGAACCCAATTATAATGGCTTGAGTGATGTCAACATGCTTCTGATGGTCGATCCAATTCGTCATCATGTTGATATGATTTCTATGAATCGAGATACATATGTTCCAAACTCAAAACTTGGTGATTGTCCAGATAAACTGACGCATCTTGGATGGGATGGCCCAGAGGCTGGAGCTGAGGTGTTTGAAAGAATTTTCGACATCAATGTGGATTATACAGCGAAGGTAACTTTTGAGTCTTTAATTAAGATCGTTGATACGTTGGGTGGCATTGATGTGGATGTGAAGATAAGTTTCACAGAACAGGATGAAAATCGTTCCTTTGACGAAGGTGATCTGATTCATCTGGATGCCGGATATCAGCACTTAAACGGAAAACAGGCACTGGCTTATGCACGTCACAGAAAAACAGAAGGCTGGGATGTGTTAGGTAGAGAACAGGCACAGCGAGATATCGTCGCTGCCATCGTAAATAAGATACTTTCGGTCGATGGTGCCTTGAAAATTGGAGATGTATTGAATGTAGGTGCAAGTTATGTTGCAACCAACATGCCAATGGAAAAGGCAAAAGCTTTCGTTATGAATGCTATTGATGAAAAGTCAAACTGGACATTCAGTTCATCGACGGTCAATTCTCCTTATGAATATTTATTTCCATGTGCAAGCTTTACAGGAATGGATCTATATGCCGTTTTGCTTATGGAAGATGATATTATGAAGGTTCATGATCTGTATGTGAATATGAATCGAGAAGTGAAACTGAGTGAATTTGAATTTGATTTAACGAATATGGAAGAGTATAGAGAAACATTTACTTTAGATCCACATGTGATTACTGTGGAAAACTATTATACGACGGTTCCTACTTATTTTCCGGATTATCTGAGAGAGAATTTTTAATTGAATGGAGGATTTATGAGAAAAGACAGATTTAGTACAACAATTGATCTGATCCTGCTTTTGCTTTTCACTATATCCTCCATTTTTTTATGCATTCAGCTTTATTTAGGAAAATCTGTCTCTTTTGCTTGGCTGATATTGATAGCCTTATGCCAAGTGGGGATGGCAGTAGGCTTTTTTGCCTGGGTCCTGATCAAGAAAAAGCCTGCACTTCGAAAGGTGCTTTTGACATGCTTTTCGATAATTACTTGTCTGCTTTTGCTCTTTTTCAACAATAAAAACATATCAAACAGAGAAAATGATAAAATTTATACTTATTATCAGATGAATTTGGTAATGGAAAGCAAGTGGATCGATCAAGAAATTAAAGATCAAAAGTTAGGTGTTCTGGTCAATGATCGAAATCATATTCAAGGCATCAGTGACATTAATAAGACTTTTGGCATCAAAGATTGTGAAATGAAGGAATATTCAAATATCAAAAATCTTTTGAAGGCAATGAAAGAAGAGAAAATATCCGGTATGATTGTCAGCGATCAGTCTTATGAACAGATACAGCATCTTTCAGATAATTATGTTAAGATTTCATCAGGATTCCATAAAGTGGAAATATCACACCATGCTCAAAGTAAATCTTTGAATCAACCATTCAGTGTGCTCTTTTTGGTTTCAGACAATGAGGTGAATCCTGAAATTGTCACACAAACCGATACTTGTGTACTGATGTTTGTAGATCCTGTAGTTTCAAAAATAAGCATGATTCAACTTCCGATTGATTTATATATGCCAAATGTTGCATATGATTCTTATCCGGATCGTTTATATCATCTTTCTTATAATGGAATCGACAACGTTTTATATTCTTTCAACAGCGTATTTGATTTCAATATCGATTATTTTATCAAAATGAATCTGGATACACTGAAATCTTTGGTGGATGTTATGCAGGGAATACGCTTGCCGGAATGTGAACAGGATCTTTGTCATATATCATCCAAAATATCAATGTCTGAAGAAGTGCTTGCTGGCTATTTAGACAATCATGATCTCAATGCTGTACTGAAGGGAATTTTTGAAAAGAGAAAAGAAATGACAGGTGCAAAACTTGCCAATTTCATTAATGTGTTATCCCAGTCTTCTTTTACGAACTTTAATCTTGCAAATCTTAGAATGTTTATCCTGAATGATCTCTCACAGAACAGTTATGGAATTGATACCTATCACGTGGATGATCTAAAAACTTCTCTTGAGCCTTGTGTGAGTCTTGAATACGGGGAAAAAGAAATGGTTGCCATTATGAGTCCAGAATTTATTCAGAGCATCTATCAGTATCAAGTAAATATGCAACATTTGGAAATCATGAAACAATTCAGTTTTGATTTAAATAAAATGGTTCATCAGAAATTCTATCCTACTTATAATGAAAAAGTCATTACAACAGAAAACATGAATTGGCGTATTGATTCTTTCTTTGCATTGCTTCCTGAATCAAGTGTCAATCCAATCGAAGTAGAAAAGTGGCAAGGTAAGGTAACATTTGATAAGCCAAATTTTGATCCAAATCAGAGTATTCAGCCAATAGACTAAAAATGAAGGACATTTTGTCCTTCATTTTATAATTCATTGATAATGATATTGTTTTCTCGATCCGGTCCAACCGAAACCAGAGAAATCTTAGTCTTGGTGACTTCTTCGATTTTCTTCAGGTATTTCTTGCAGTTTTCCGGCAGTTGATCATAAGAGCGAATACCTGTAATGTCTTCACACCATCCCTCCATCATCTCATAGATTGGTTTTGCTTTCGCATATTCCTCTAAAGAACTTGGAATGGCTGTAGTGACTTTACCATTGATTTCATATCCGACACATACTGGAATCTTTTCAAACTGATCCAGAACATCAATTTTAGTCACAACGAGATCTGTTAAGCCATTGATAATGGCAGCGCGTTTCACCACACACAAGTCAAGCCATCCGCAACGTCTTGGACGCCCGGTGGTAGCTCCAAATTCGTGACCGATTTCTCTTAACTTTTCTCCATTGTCATCTTCCAGCTCTGTAATGAATGGACCTTCTCCAACACGTGTGGAATAGGCTTTCACAACTCCGATAATCTTGTCAAGCTTATGAGGAGAAACTCCAGCTCCTTCACAGACACCGGCACTGGTTGGTGAGGAACTTGTCACATAAGGGTAGGTACCATAGTTGATATCCAACATGGCAGCCTGTGCACCTT